>DATIRH010000086.1:0-1549 GCA_035469845.1 Proteiniclasticum sp.
GGGGCATGGTCTACCACGAAGATTCCGATGTTCTTGTTTGAAATGTCTTCCCTTGGGGCGAAATTTGCCGTAACAAGGCTTCTTGTAGATCTTCCGGGGATTATTCTTATTGCATGGATTATAAAAATGATGACTTCCAAGGATGAAATCAGTAGAATATATGAGCAAGCGAACAGCGAACATAATTGATCTTAAAGACAGTAAAAGGGAATTCAAATTAATGAATTCCCTTTTACTGTCTTATACTATTTTTATCTTTTAAGTCCATGTGAGATGACCTTATACTTTTTTAATGAGGAGTCGTGACTTCTATCTGTCTTTGTCGCTGTCTTCCTCAAGAAACCTGTAGGTGAGATCGATGAGTTTTTTACTGTCTCCGGAGTTATAGATCCTGAGTGTTCCCTTATGGCTTTCTTCACGCAGAAGGTTCTCCTCTGTGAGGACCTCTTTAAGCCTCCTGGCGGTGCCTTCACTACCGTCTACTATCAGCATCTCTTCACTGAAGATCTTCCTTAGAGAGGGCTTTATGAAGGGGTAATGGGTACAGCCAAGAACAACTGCGCTGAGATCCTTATCCACACCTTCAAATGCTTCTTTCAGATAAGCATAGCTTTTTTCCTGATAGTCATCTCCGTTTTCAATAATTTCCACAAGACCGGGCAGCGGAAGACTGACAATGTTTCTTGACTGGGAGAACTGATCGGAAAGTTTTTTGAATTTTTCCTCCAGAAGAGTTCTGTTGGTGGCAAGAACCAGAATTTTGCCATTGGTCGTGTGGTCTATGGCAACCTTAAGAGCAGGCTCAATTCCGATGACCGGTATGTGAGAGAACTTCTCTCTGATGTCTGTTATGGCTGCACTGGTTGCAGTATTACAAGCCACAACGATGCTTTTGCAGCCGAAGGACAAAAGAAAGTCTACAGCTTTAAAAGAAAGGTCCTTGATGGTTTCAAGATCCTTGTCCCCATAGGGGGCGTTGGCTGAATCACCGAAATATATAATATCCTCGTGAGGAAGAAGTTCCATCGCTTTTTTTAGTACACTGATTCCACCGACACCTGAGTCGAAAAAACCAATGGGCTGATTGTTTGCCATTTTATAGCCTCCGCATCAAATCCATTTTGATTGTCTAGCTTCTATTTTAGCAAATGGAATCGGTTAATACAATTTAGCATTAAGCTTTTCTAATTTTTCAGATGGATTCTGATGAATTTTCGTTTGCCCACTTTAATAAGAAAAGACCCGGATACTGGAATTTCCTCCTCGCTTGAGATTTTCTTGTCGTCTATGGAGAGACCGTTCTGAGAGAGGAGCCTTCTATATTCGTTCAGGCTCTCCACAAGTCCTTCCTCTTTGAGCAGATGCCCTAATGAGAAGCTCTCCTTTGACACAGTGATTTCAGGCACATCATCAGGAATCTCTTCTTTGGTGAAGACCTTGATGAACTTTGCTCTTGCATCCTGGGCTTTCTTTTTCCCGTGATACATGCAGGTGATCTCCTCCGCCAGGATCATTTTGATGTCGCGTGGATTTTCCTTTTCCAGGCGTC
>DATIRH010000087.1:0-4142 GCA_035469845.1 Proteiniclasticum sp.
GGAGATATGTCAAATTATTCACTTATAATTTTTATTGATAGAATTATAATTTAAATTAAATTCTGGTAATTATTCGGATAATAATTATCGTTTATCATATAGCATTTTACGGTTTTAACAATTAGAATAAGGTTGATAATGCTTTGATAATCAAATTAATACATGATATTTGTCACACAAAAAAAGAAAATGTGTAAATTCGTCGCATTATATTTTTAAATTAAGTCAGTCTCATTATTAAAAGTTGTTTTCTACAAGAATAATTCTGGGTAGGCGGAGGTGCTATAAGATGATGAGAGAGGAAGGAAATTGTGCTGCAAGCTTTATTTAAAAATGTGCTGTGATATAATTGTCCTATTATGTCTGTACAATGAGTACAAGAAAATCAGAGGTGAAGAAATGATACATATCGTCGGTTTAGGTCCAGGAAATGAAGATGCACTGACGCTAGGAGCGGTCAAGGTGCTAAGTGAGTATCCGCTCTATTTAAGAACAGAGAAGCATCCTACGGTGCATTATCTGAGAGAGAAGGGGATCTCTTTTGAAACTTTTGATTCTTTTTATGAAAAGGCGGATAAGTTTGAAGATGTCTATGAAGAAATCAAAGATACAATTCTGACACTCGCGAAGAAGAAGGAACTGGTTTATGCTGTTCCGGGACATCCCCTGGTTGCAGAAAAGTCAGTGACACTTATTATCGAAGCATGCAAAGAATCAGGTATTCCTTATAAACTGTATCCATCTGTCAGTTTTGTGGACACGATGCTGGAAGCACTTGAAATTGATCCGATCAGAGGCCTTCGAATAGTGGATGCACTGAATATTGAAGAGGAGACACCTGATTTTTCCAAAGGCACCATCATTACCCAGGTGTTTTCTCCCTTTATAGCGGGAAGAGTGAAAATAGCACTGGGTCATTATCTGGATGATGAAGACGAAATCGTCTTTGTGAGAGCGGCTGGAACCGACGAAGAGGTGATCAGAAGAATCCCGCTTTTTGAACTGGACAGACAGAAAGATGTGGATGATCTGACAAGCGTTTATCTGCCTCCTATTAAAGGAAGGTATGATTTTTATACTTTCATGAGGATTGTTGAAAAGCTGAGAGATAGAGAGGAGGGTTGCCCCTGGGATATGGAGCAGACCCATGAATCATTGAAGAGATATCTGATCGAAGAGAGTTATGAGGCCTTGGAGGCGGTCGATCTTAAGGATTATGACAGCCTGACGGAGGAGCTTGGAGATGTGCTTCTTCAGATTCTTCTTCACAGCACGATAGGGAAGGAAGAGGGAGAGTTCACTGTACACGATGTGATCAGAGCGGTGTCGGAAAAAATGATCTACCGCCATCCTCATGTCTTCGCCAAGGAAAAAGAGCTGACAGCGGATGAGGTGATGGTGCAGTGGGAGGAGCTCAAAAAGAAGGAAAAGAAGGAAGAATCGCTTAGCGATTCTCTGAACGGGATTTCTAAATATTATCCGAGCTTATCTAGAGCAGAAAAGATTCAGAAGAAAGCTAGGAAATACGGGTTCGACTGGGATGAGATTTCATATGTCTTCAATAAGGTGGAAGAAGAGATTTCTGAAATTAAAGAAGCTATGGAAGAGAAGAATCCTGAAAAGGTAGGAAAAGAGCTTGGAGACCTTCTTTTTTCGGTTGTGAACCTGTCGAGGTTCCTGGAAGCGGATCCTGAACTATCCCTGAACCGGACATCCGATAAATTTATCAGTAGAATCCGCAAAATGGAAGAGCTTTTATCGGCCGAGGGACTCACTTTTAAGGAGCTTTCCCTCGAAAAACTGGACAAATACTGGGAAATCGCAAAAAAAGATGAAAAAAATTAAAAAAAACGCTTATAAATAAAGGGTTTCAGGGTTTTTTATGGAATAATAACAGTAGATTCCATTAATAAACAAAAACAAGGAGGAATTTATTGTGAACAAAGCTGAATTAATTTCTGCATTAGCTGAATCAACCAGTTTCACCAAGAAAGATTCTGAGATATTCCTGAAATCATTTCTTGAAACTGTAGTTGGTACACTTGAGAAGGGTGACAAAGTTCAATTAGTTGGATTTGGTACCTTCGAAGTAAGAGACAGAAAAGAAAGAGTAGGAAGAAATCCTAGAACTAAGGAAGAAATCCAGATACCAGCATCAAAGGTACCTGTATTCAAGCCTGGTAAAGAATTCAAAGAAAAGGTGAACGTTGTTCCTAAGAAGAAGAAGGCTGCACCTAAGAAGAAAAAATAACTATAATCAGAAAACATAGTATTAAAGATGTAGGGGATTTAATTCTTCTGCATCTTTTTTCCTTATGTACACAATAAAGAGACCTCTCTACAGGGCTATATTCCATGATAATTAAAGTTTTGCTTCACATTGGGGCAATCAAAATATATAATATACACAATGAATAAAATATTTCGTTTTATTCAGAGAAATTGAGGTGAAGAAGTTGAGACTAGATAAGTTCCTGAAAGTGTCCCGAATCATAAAAAGAAGAACCGTAGCCAAAGAAGCATGTGACGGAAAGAGAGTTTCCATTAATGGAAAGATCGCGAAAGCGGGTTCTGATATCAATGAAGGGGATGTTATAGAAATTACCTTTAAAGAAAGAGGAATCAAAGCGAAGGTGCTGAAAATACATGAGCATGTAAGAAAAGAAGAAGCATCTGACATGTATGAGATTCTTGAAGGTGAGGAAGACACAGACGAAGAGGATTAACGCAGCTTCTTTCAGTATGGAGGAGTACCATGAAAACAGGGAAATTATTTGCAAGAGTGCTTCTTGTGCTGTTTGTAGGAGTCATTTCCTTTACAGTATATAAGCAGCAGGTGATGATGAACAATATCGAAAAAAATATTGTGATGCAGCAGGGTGAATTAGAAAAAGTAATGGAAGAGAACGAAAAACTGACTAATCTTGTAGACAGCACCCAGACGGAAGACTATACTATAAGAAGTGCCAGAAATAGGCTGGGTTTATTAAGACCAGGAGAAATTCCGGTAATTGACTCGTCAGGAGACTGATCGGGTATTATTATATACGCTATTTATTTATAATTTTGAGGAGGATTCTTATAAACATGACCTTAGAAGTAGGAAACATTGTAGAAGGAACTGTAGTAAATATTACTAACTTTGGAGCTTTCATAGATCTGAACGGAAAGACGGGCTTAGTCCACATTTCAGAGGTAGCTGATACCTATGTTAAAGACATCAAAGAATTTATCAAAGAAGGCGACAAGGTACAGGTCAAAATTTTAGGAATTGACGACAATGGAAAGATCAGTCTATCCATAAAGCAAGGTGTTGCAATAGAGCAGAAAAGATCAACTAGACCTGCAGAGGTTCAGTGGACTGCTCCAGACAAGAAGAAGCCTGCATCCAATGATTTTGAAGATATTATGTCGAAATTCATGAAAGAAAGTGAAGAGATCATGTCTGACTACAAGAAAAAACAGGAAGTCAGAACAAAAAATAGAAAAGGGTAATACCTAGTCTATCAATGGTAATCATTGAAATGAAAAATAATACCTGGTTTTCTGGGTATTATTTTTATTTTTAATGTTGACAAGGCATTGGGCATGATATATAATTAATTTTGTCGCTGAGATGAGGCGGCAAACAAATGCGGCGGAATAGCTCAGCTGGCTAGAGCATTCGGTTCATACCCGAAGGGTCGTAGGTTCGAATCCTATTTCCGCTACCATTATGCTGGAGTGGCGAAACTGGCAGACGCACAGGACTTAAAATCCTGCGGTGGTTAAACACCGTACCGGTTCGATTCCGGTCTTCAGCACCAAGAATATCGCGGGGTGGAGCAGTTGGTAGCTCGTCGGGCTCATAACCCGAAGGTCGTAGGTTCAAGTCCTGCCCCCGCTACCATTAAGAGTACAGTCTAACGATGTTAGGCTGTTTTCTTTTTATCTAGGATTAAAGAATAACAACTTGAAGCATCTAACACAAAACATGAAAAATAAACCAGAATAAGATATAAAACCATCCTGAACTGTTGACTGGCAGTTCTAAAGGATGGTTTTTAATTTCCTGAATATCAAATAGTGAATTTGATGCTAATAGACCGGTTAAATAAGAAAACGACCATTCTACGCGGAAATACAGCAGCCATAACCAGAAT
>DATIRH010000088.1:0-5377 GCA_035469845.1 Proteiniclasticum sp.
ATGCTCCAACAAAGATTGTTGTAGTAGAGATGGATGAGGATAATCAAGTGCTCATCCGAAGAGAATTCGAACCAGGAAAGCTTCCTGAAGAGCTTAAAACCAATGAAGAAGCAGAGTATCTGATCATCGAAACCGAAAAAACAGGGTATGATGGAGAAACTGTTGTGGAAAGACAGATTGTTGATAAAGCGGAAGAGATTTTCAGCACATTCTACCAGAGTGAAGACAGTATAATTACTAAAACGAGTACCAACGTCATCTGGAGATAGTATTTCAAATATAGCTGTTCGGAGCTTCCTATTTGAAAATATAGAAGATGATAATTTCATTAGAGAGTATTCATCGTGCATTAAATAGGAACTGAAAAAACCGGTTTTCCAAATTGAAGGAAAACCGGTTTATTTTAATTTCAAGAGACTATTTGAATGAATGAGTTAAGCAAGAAGCAGGGTTATTCTACTAACATTCTTTTTCTGTATTCACTGGGGGAAATTCCAAAAAGCACTTTTGAATGTGTGTGTAAAATTATACGTATTGTTGTAACCTAGTCTTTCGGCAATCGCCTGAATCGGATTTTCAGTCGTTTCCAGATCCTTCTTGCCTGCTTCCATTGGCTCTGGTATAAACCAATGTTGAAAATTGATCATTTTACATAAAATTAGTATATAATATAAGAGAAGAAAGATATGTACTATCCGTAGGATATATTGATGCAGATTAGAGGAGATTAATATGAAGTGGTGATTTTTTCTGATTTTAAAAATCAATCCTTATACATAATAAGTTATTGGTTATTGCTTTTTGTATTAGCAGTTCTTCTCATTAATCATTTTAGCTTTGTGAAGCGAAAAATGAAAATATTTGCTTCTTCAAAACTGACTAGAATAATTATTTGAATTATATGAAGTCATTAATAGAAATGGAAAGGAATGAGGTGGGAAATGAATAACATCTGGATAGCGTCGAGTAAACGCATTCGTATTGCAAAGTATCTGATTCTGGGATACATCGTCTTTGCAGGTTGCTTTGTATTTCCTTTCGGAAACGAGATGTTTCCGCTGGACTTCAGCAAAGCCTATATCTTAGTCGCATCCTATGGATTTATCGCTCTTGGATTCGCAGGAGTTTTTGGAGCTCATAAAGTTAAATTTGTTTATGGTTCAAGTCTTATCCTGACCATCGTGGGACTTTTTCTGAGGTTCCTCCTGGAATATGGTGAAGTGTCTAATACCATGAATTTTACACAGCTTAATGTGGTTTCTTATCTTGTGATCATCCCGGTTTTTGTAACGGGAGCTTACTATATTTTAATCCAGTATCTGACCAATCATGTTGAAAAGTAAATCGGAGGTAATGAGATGAGAATTTGTCCCCAGTGCAGAAAAGAGATGGTGGAAGGATTTGACATAAAAGTAGAAGGTGGAGCTTACGGCATCAAGATCACCCGTGGAACAGGTGTTTTTGCTGGAAGAATAGAGAAACCCAAGGTAGCCATCTGTCCTGAGTGCGGAGAAGTGTCCATGTACATTGAAAATCTGGAAGCGATATCTGCGAAAAGATGATGAGACAAGAGAAATGAAAAGAGAATTAAAGTGAAATAGAAAAGAATCAGAGCATAATAAAACCCACTCGTGAGAGTGGGCTTTTTATTATAATGAGCTAAGCTATAGGAGCCAAGCGCTCATGGGGGAGCAGTTTTTCTTTCATCCGGTCTTTAAAGAGCAGATAGAACAGGATGGTACCGATGAGATAGAAGAGGATGGTCAATGCATAAGGTGCATTGTAGCTGATGCTTTCCATAAGACTTCCACCAATATAGATTCCAAGTGCTCTTGCTATGTTGTTTACCATGACACGCATTGCGCTCATGAAGGGGCGCTGCTGCTCTTCCACTATATCCATGGCGATATTTCTTATCAGAGGCTGTCCCATGTTCATGAGAGAACTCCTTAGAAAGAAAGCGATGGCTACGATGACGATTCCCTGGGGGAATCCGATGGCAATCAGAAGCGGGATACTTAGAATCTGCGTAAGTACAATGGTTTTATAATTGCCGATTTTCTTGCTTAGATAGGGTACGCTGAGGCCTCCGAATACGGTGCCTAGCTGGGCAAAGCTGAGAATCAGTCCTACAAGGCTGTCTGAGGTTTCAAGCATATACTTCAGATAAACACCGAAGAAGGGGACTACAAGTCCTGCACCAAGTCCGATAAACCCTGTGTAAAGCAGAAAAATGGTATTCTGCTTTGTGAAAAAGGAATGGATTTCGCTAAGGTTTAGCTGTTTATCCTTTTTCGAAGGTTTCGGGTTTAACAGACTAAGCGGAATGATTGCAATAAGACTCAATACACTTACAGCAATCAGTGCATAACGGATTGCCACGGCATCTGTCGCCACTCTGGTGGCGAAGATATCTGCCAGAAATCCCGTGAGAAGGGAACCGGACATAAATGCCGCATTTCTGGTGGCGAAGGTGAGGCTGAAGGCATGGACCCTTTCGTCTCCATCGGTCTGATTAAAGATGAAAGGGGACTCCACCGTCAGCATAGCTGCCTGCCCGAATCCGAAAAACACCGAGATGATCTCCATGGCACGGATATTTTCCACCATGACAATCAGGATACTCGTTATGCCAACGGTGAAGAGCCCTAGAATCAGGGTTCTTTTGTGCCCGAGCTTACCGGCGATAAAAGCGATGAGGAATGTAAATATTCCAACGGATAGTCTTCTCAATGAGAGAATTCCACCGACGACACTTTCAGGGTAGCCTAATTCTTTGATGTAGATTCCAAAGAATCCGTTAAAGGATGCTGAGGTCAGTCCATAAAGAAAGACGATCAATATAAATTTTTTGATGACTGGATTTAATTTGCTGTAACTCATACTCTAATAATAAAGCTTAAAAGAACCGAATTCAATTTTATACAATACACCAATTTTGAAAATCAATACAAAATTTGTTTAATATGACGTTCAGCAGGTATTTCTGACTTTCTGAAGTGAATGAATGTTATGGAAGAAGAAAAGAATTGTTTAGGCTGGTCTTCTTTTTGTGGATGTTTATTTGATAGAATAAAGGTGAAACAAATGGAGAGTGAAGTGAAGAGAGTGATGGCTTTTAAAGAAGTTAAAAACTATTTTGAGAACCTTGGGATGAAAGACAAGGTCCTGGAGTTTTCAGTCTCCAGTGCTACGGTGGAACTTGCAGCTGAAGCTGCGGGGGTTATTCCAGGAAGGATTGCAAAAACATTGTCCTTTTATGGTGAAGAGGGAGCAATTCTTGTCGTAACAGCTGGAGATGCGAAAATTGACAGCAGGAAATTTAAATCTGTTTTTCGAAGAAAATCTAAAATGATCAGTTCAGAAGACGTAAAGTTTCTTACGGGCCATCCCGTTGGCGGAGTCTGCCCTTTTTTGCTGCCGGATGGGGCAGGGGTTTATCTTGATATATCCTTGCAAAGATTTGACAGTGTATTTCCTGCCTGTGGCAGTGACAACAGTGCCATTGAGCTTACTCCAGCAGAACTTTTTCATTATGCCAAGGCTGTAGGATGGGTTGATGTGTGCAAGGAATGGAATGAGAAATAGAAGTGTCTTCTGATTTTTCATTGGATTATTCATATTATTTCAGAAAACTCTGTGGGGGATACCGAGAATCTACTGTATAATGAATTATAGAAACAGATTTGTATTTTTATTATTGGGGGCGTTAAAATGACGAATGAATTGACTGGAAAGGAAGTTGAAACAGTTCGAGATATAGACTACTTGAAACTGCTGGCTAAGCAGTATCCGACGATAAGTGATGCTACGACGGAAATTATCAATCTCCAGGCGATTCTTGATCTGCCTAAGGGGACAGAGCACTTTATCTCAGATATCCATGGGGAATTCGAGTCTTTCAGACATGTGCTGAAGAATGCATCGGGGGTTATCCGTAATAAGATCAACGATCTTTACGGAAATACATTGAGAGAATCTGAAAAGAAAGCACTGGCCACACTGATTTACTATCCGGCACAGAAACTGGACATGCTGGACATTAATGAAAGAGAAATCAATGACTGGTACAGAATCCATCTTTTCAGGCTGATAGAAGTCTGCAAAAGAGTGTCTTCGAAATACACCAGATCCAAGGTGAGAAAGGCTTTTCCGAAGGAATTCGCTTATATCCTGGATGAGCTTCTCAATGAGAATGAAGATCGTATCAATAAATATGATTACTATAACAAAATCATCGAAACCATCATTGAACTGGATCGTGCCAGGGCATTTATCATCGCCATTTCCAATCTGATCCAGCGGTTTGCAGTGGACAGACTTCATATCATCGGAGATATTTATGATAGAGGTCCTGGAGCGGATATCATCATGGATATGCTGAAGGAATACCACTCTTTAGACATTCAGTGGGGCAATCACGACATGATCTGGATGGGGGCTTGTGCAGGAAGTGAAGCGCTTATCGCAAATGTTGTAAGAGTTACCGCCAGATACAATCATCTGGAACTTCTGGAAGACCGCTACGGAATCAATCTTCTGCCACTGGCGACCTTTGCCATGGAAACCTATGGCAGTAATGAACTGCATAATTTCATGCCCAAAGGGGTGGAAGTCACCGAAAAGAACGCCAAGGAGCTGGAAGTCATTGCGAAAATCCACAAGGCCATTTTTCTGATCCAGATGAAAGTGGAAGCGGAAATCATCTACAGACATCCGGAATTTAGAATGAATGACCGTATGCTGCTTGACATGATCGATTATGAAAAGGGGACCATCATGATTGATGAAGTGGAATATGAGCTGAATTCCACAGAGTTTCCAACCATTGATCCGAAAAATCCTTTTATCCTCACAGAGCAGGAGAAGGATATCATGGCAAGGCTGAAACGATCTTTTATGAATTCCATGAGACTGAATGATCATGTGAAGATTCTCTTTTCCAAAGGAAGCATGTATAAAGTCTTCAACGGGAATCTGCTCCTTCATGGATGCATGCCGATGACTGACGAGGGAGTCTTTATAAATATTATAATTGATGGAGTAAAGTATAAGGGAAAAGCAGCTTTAGATGAGCTTGACAGACTTGCAAGACAAGGCTTTTTCAATAACGATCCTGTTCTTAAAGAACAAGGACTGGATGCCATGTGGTATCTCTGGTGCGGACCGGCATCTCCTCTTTTCGGAAAGAAAAAAATGGCTACATTTGAGCGGTATTATATTGATGACAGAACACCGCATGAGGAAGAAAAAAATCCTTATTACCGTGACCGAGAAAGACCAGACCGCATCGAAATGATTCTGGAAGAATTTGGGCTTGATAAAGACCATTCGCACCTTGTAAACGGGCATGTTCCTGTGAAGGTGACCAAGGGAG
>DATIRH010000089.1:0-7037 GCA_035469845.1 Proteiniclasticum sp.
ACAGTTTATTCATGATTACTGCAAGACTCTTCTCAATTAAATTCAACGGTCTCTCGATTTTACCGATGTCATGAAATAAAACGGCTTTTATGAATCCACTTCTTTCTTCAGGATTCAGCTCATTTAAAACACCTTGTGCCACAAGAATTGCGTGAATCTGTTCGGATTTCTGAAGCCTCTCAAATAGAGAAGTCTCGTGCCTGTCCAGATGGGTTGACAAGAAATCCAGATCCACGTTCTGGAAACTGTAGCTGATATTTCGTGAAAATTGCCTGATTCGCTTGATCATAGTTACCTCATTCTCTTTCATCTCCATTATCAAAAGGATTTCAGAGTTCTCTTACTATAATATAATTATAATCTAAAACAGGGCATAAATTTGTTCTTTCGAGAACATTTTGAGAATATTAATGAATGATATCCATAATTCAACGACAAATCTCTCTTGGTTACGGTATAATAAAGAAAAGATTAGGGGATGATTTGATGAAGATACACAAGAACCAGCTTCAGGTGAAGACGCATAAACCAGAATATTTTTATGAAATTACTGAAGAAGTCAGAAAGATCGTTAAGGAGTCAGGTATAAAGGAAGGAATTCTGACCGTATTTTCTCCTCATACGACTGGTGCTCTTTGCATTAACGAAAATGCGGACTCTGATGTCATAGACGATATGATTTACGCACTAGACAAAGCATTTCCAGATGATCCGAAGTTCAAGCATATGGAGGGGAACTCCCATGCACACCTTAAATCCATCAATCTAGGTAACACCCTGAGCTTGATTGTGAGCAACAGCCTCATTGATATCGGTGTCTGGCAGGGAATCTTCTTCTGTGAATTTGATGGACCTCGTGATCGAACAGTGACTGTTCATATCATGGGAGAATAGTAAATAAAGCAAAAAACCGAAGGTAAATGCCTTCGGTTTTTAATCTGCAAATTAAAGAATCCGGATCATACCATAAGGTATGATCCGGATTCTTACTGTAATGGTGGAGATAAAGAGACTCGAACTCTTGGCCCCCTGCGTGCAAGGCAGGTGCTCTCCCAACTGAGCTATACCCCCATATGGTGGACCTTCAGGGACTCGAACCCCGGGCCGACCGGTTATGAGCCGGTTGCTCTAACCAACTGAGCTAAAGATCCAATAACTGGCGACAACCTACTTTCCCACAGGGCCTCCCCTGCAGTATCATGGGCTCCATCAGGCTTAACCGTCGTGTTCGGAATGGGAACGGGTGTAGCCCTGAAAGATATAGACACCAGATAATTTGTAAATAACGATTGACACCGTTAATTACTATACAAAACGCACATAACAAGAATATTGTTTTCACGTATTGTTTTCTAAAAACGTATAAATATATTTTCAGAACAATAATTATTATAAGTCCTGTAGCTATAACTGTCAACTCATTTTCATCTGATTTGAAGGAATTCTCACTGGAATTTCCTTTCATCCTGTTAATTTCAGGAGAGAATCTCCAATTTCCGGATTCTCTCCTTATAATTCGGGTTTTCCACTCCTGCTTTCCTTTTATTCCTGTGTGAAAAACCGCATGCTTCGTTCTAGAATTCCGTTCATATGCGCTATCGTGATTCCGTAGTTCGTTATGGGAATGCTTTTCTTCTGGCTTTTCTCGATACGACTGCGCATTTCTCTCTCACTGAGCATACACCCTCCACAATGAATAATCAGATCAAAGTCTACCTCACCGATCTTGAATTCAGTGCCTGAAGAATGAATGAAATTGAAGCTTTTACCCGTATATTTTCTTATCCACTCTGGAAGCTTCACTGTACCGATGTCATCACACTGTCTGTGGTGTGTACATCCTTCCGAGATGAGAATCCTGGAATCCGCAGGTAGCTGTCCCAATAAATGAGCTCCTCTGACCGCCTCCATCAGATCCCCTTTGTACCTGGCCATAAGGATGGAAAAACTCGTCAGTTCAATGTCATCAGGCACAATGTTCTTCACTGTGCCAAAAGCCTGGCTGTCTGTGATGACAAGCCTCGGTTTTCGGTTTATGCTTTCCAGTGCATCTTTCAGCTCTTCCACCTGAACAACGATGGCCTGGGCTCTGGCATCAAGTATTTCTCTTAAGACCATCTGCTGAGGAAGAATGATTCTCCCTTTGGGTGCTGCCGAATCCACGGGTACCACAAGTATGATGATGTCCTTGGGTAGAATCAGATCTGCTATGATCTTTTTCTCCTTCTTTTCTGTCGACATGATCTTTCCCATGAGCTCTTTCAGCTCATATATATTTTCATCGGTTCGTGCACTTACAGATATGGATTTTTCATTTTCTTTCCCCAGCCTCATGGATGAAGACAGATCAAGAAGATCTTTCTTGTTCAATACGATTATATAAGGAATCTTCCTGCCTTCCAGCTCCTGTATAAGTTCCTCATCGACATCGTTTTTTCCATCCACCGCATCGATGACCACCAGTGCCATATCTGATTTATCTAGAATATCACGGGTCTTTTCGATTCTTTTTCTGCCTAGTTCCCCCTGATCATCAAGACCTGGCGTATCCATCAGGACCACCGGTCCCAGTGGAAGAAGTTCCATTGCTTTTAAAACCGGATCTGTGGTTGTTCCTCTTATCTCTGAAACAATAGAAAGATCCTGTCCAGTGATTGCATTGATTATACTTGATTTACCCGAATTGATCCGACCGAATATGCCGATATGGATTCTTTCACCCTTTGGTGTGCTCTGAAATCCCATCTACCTCACCTTTTCTTTCCTAAATTAAAATCTGAAATCTCTTTTTCCTTCACCAATATCTATAAGATTCTGGATTGCTCTTTCTTTTACTTTTGGATTCGTTATTTTATCCACTTCTCTTTCAATCATCTTTTCACCCAGGATCCTTGTTTCCTCGCTGGCATAATCCATCAGATATTCCTTCAGTGTAATCAGCGCATTGGGGTGGCAGCAGTTTATGATCTGTCCGCTTTTAAGAAGCATCATGAAGCGGTCTCCCGTTCTTCCTTCTCTATAGCACGCAGTACAGAAACTCGGAATATGTCCCATCTCCATGAGCCAGTTCACAATTTCATCCAGGGTTCTTGTATCGCTTACATCAAACTGTTCAGACTTATCATCATCCAGTTCAGGCAGTACATAACCACCTACACTGGTTCTGGAACCACCACTGATCTGTGATACTCCAAGGCTTAATACCTTCTCTCTGCAGGACTGACTTTCTCTTGTTGAGATGATCATTCCTGTATAAGGCACAGAGATTCTTATGCAGGCTATAATTTTGGCGAATGTATCATCATCGATTCCATTTTCGAAGGCATCCGCATCAACATCATCAGCATGTCTGATTCTTGGAACGCTCAAAGTGTGCGGACCTACACCAAAGGTTTCCTCCAGATGTTCCGCATGCATGAGAAGCCCCGTAAACTCATATTTAAAGCGTTCCAGCCCGAATAGAACACCAAGTCCAACATCATCGATTCCACCCTCCATGGCGCGGTCCATGGCTTCTGTATGGTACTTGTAATTATGTTTCGGACCTGTGGGATGAAGCGACTCATAACTTTCTCTATGATAGGTTTCCTGGAAAAGAATATAAGTCCCTATTCCCGCATCAGCCAGTTTTCTGTAATTCTCCACTGTTGTTGCCGCGATATTTACATTCACTCTTCTGATGGCTCCATTTTTGTGCTTTACATCATAAATGGTTTTTATACTTTCAAGAACATAGTCGATGGGACTGTTGATCGGATCTTCTCCCGTTTCAAGTGCCAGTCTCTTGTGACCCATGTCCTGAAGTGCCATGACTTCTCTTCTGATTTCTTCCTGGGTCAGTTTCTTCCTTGAAATATGCTTGTTTTCCAGATGATAAGGACAGTACACACATCCATTGACGCAGTAATTGGACAGATAGAGCGGTGCAAACATGACGATTCTGTTTCCGTAGAATCTTTCTTTGATTTCTTCTGCAAGCTTATATATTTCCTGATTCAGGTCTTCATAGGAACACTCTAGAAGAACGGCGGCTTCTCTATGGATCAATCCTTGTCCAAGTCGCGCCTTGTTAATGATCTTTTCCACCACTTGTCGGTTTTCAGCCTGCTCTTTTGCATAGGCCAGAGTTTCCAGGATTTCCTCATGACTGATGAATTCTTCTGCCTTTTTCGATTTTACATTATACACTGTTTTTACCTTCCTTCAATTTCTGCATTTATTAAGTTCTATCTGTTTTCCTTGATTTATGATCTCCACGGTGCACCACAACTTCATATCCGATTTTCTTCATAGAATCTTTGAGAAGATCAAGACTTTCAGCTGCCTCTGATCCTGTATAAGCTTTATCATCATAAAGCATATATTTCTTTCTCACATTCATGGGTGACAGATTCGGCATCACCACATTTGCGCCTGAAAGAACCCCTTTTTCTCTTCCATTCTCATCCACGGTTCCTAGTGATGTGGTTGCTGGAATAAGTGCATCAGGAAGCATGATTCTGATGAGAGAAAGCATAAACAAAGTCAGATCAACCGAGCCGCTCGGTGAATCTTTGAATACTGATTCCTTATGTGGCACAAAGGGTCCGATCCCCACCATCTCAGGCTGGAGTTCATGAAGAAAACACATATCCTTTGCGAGACACTGACTGCTTTGATAGGGTGAACCCACCATAAATCCTGTCCCGACCTGATATCCGATTTCCTTCAGTTCCCAAAGATGGCTGATCCTTTCAGAAAGCTCATCTCCTTCAGGATGAAGCTTTCTGAAATGCGCTTCATCTGCAGTCTCATGACGCAGAAGATACCTGTTCGCACCCGCATCGTAGAGCTTCTGGTAGCTTTCTTTTGTTCTTTCACCCAGTGAAAGCGTGATCGCAGAGTCAGGATACGCTTTCCTTATTTTACCGATCATTCTCACCAGCAGCTGATCTGTAAAATACGGGTCTTCTCCGCCCTGGATAACGAAGGTGCGAAATCCCAGTTCGTATCCCTTTTGGCAGCATGATAAAACGTCCTCTTCTGTGAGGCGGTATCTATCCGCTTTCTGATTTTTGCATCTGATACCGCAGTAGAGACAGTCTCTCTTGCAGAAATTGGTGAGCTCTATGAGTCCTCTGATAAAGATTCTTTTTCCATAGGATTCTTCCAGAGTATCTCTTGCCAGAGATCGGGCATATTCGAGCTCCTCTTCAGTATAGCTTTCAATAAGTTCTCTGAATTCCTCTTCTGAAAGAATATGATTTCTTGCAAGTTTTCTGATCAGCATCTCATTTCTGGTCATAATGACTCCTTCTTACTCTTCGCATAGATTGTTTTTGAAGAAACACCTGGAAGCATGCCTAGTTT
Organism: Proteiniclasticum sp.; assembly: GCA_035469845.1. Taxonomy (GTDB): domain Bacteria; phylum Bacillota; class Clostridia; order Clostridiales; family Clostridiaceae; genus Proteiniclasticum. Next base: position 5,350 of record DATIRH010000089.1, read on the forward strand.
TCCAGATAATGTACTGATGATATCCATTGGTGCATCCACTGCCACAGAGATGATGTTTATGTTCTTTTCTCGATAAGGGATGCCCATTCTTCCGATGACATATTCACCATATTCGTGCAGAATATGGTTCAGTTTTTCAGCAGATTCGTACTGCTCAATGACAATTCCTATGAGTGCAACTCGTTTGTCCATCTTTTCCTCCATAAAAAAATACGCCACAAGGCGCACAAAAATCAAGCTTCTTCCTGCGCCTTTTCCATCGGGAATTCCCTTTGGGTGAGTACCAGTTCTAAATTAAGGTTTAAAGAAAGGATGTTCCTCGCCTTGCACCTTTTCTATCATAACATATTTATTGTTAATTTTATATCAATTTAATGGTTTTTCCATCCTTTTTTCTCATTAAAATAACCTCCTTTTCTTGCGAAAAAGGAGGCATATTCATCTTTATTTTAAATAATCCTCATAATCAGAAAGCTTCACAAAATCATATCCCATATCCATAAGCATTGGAACAACAGTCTTTATGCCTTCTGCGATTTCTCTTTTCGGGTGATTCATGTGATAGAGAATGATGGAACCATTTTTTACTCCTCTGGCGGAACGTGTCATCTGTTCTTTGTTAAAAGTTGCACCAGCATCTCCAAGCACATCGAAATTCACAGCCTTCAAATCCAGCTCATTCAGAATATCCAGTGCTATGTCATCATAATGAGCCGTACCAGACCGGAAATAGATGGGACTTCTTCCAGTATAGGCAGCAATAGCTTCCTGATTCATCATGATTTCATCTATGACATCCCCGATTCCTTCTGTTCCTTTTATCCCGTATGCAGATCTCCCATCCACGGATAAGGGTTTATGAGCATAACCATGGTTTTCAATTTCAAACAGATTGTTCTGCACCAGCATCCTCATGACTTCTTTGTTTTCTTCGATCCACCTTCCATTGATAAAGAGCGTAGCCGGAATACCCATTTCTATGAGATAGGATATCAGCTCTTCATCATAACCGCACCCGTTGATGCCACCGCAGGCATCAAAAGTCAGGGCAATAATCTTCTGCTTCGTATCAATGGAGGTGTAGACACCTTCTATATTCTCTCCGAAGGTTCTAACTGTTCTATGTCCATATTTGTTTTCCATATAAAGCACAAGCTCTTCTTCGCTCAGTTCACTGAGAAGCGGTTCACTTGAAGGTAGTTCAGTATCTTCATTGCCCTCTGTTTGTTCTTCAGGTGCTTCTTCAGATGCTTCTTCAGGAATTTCATTGATCTCCTCTTCAGGAGGCAATTCTATTTCAGGCTCCATTTCCGTAAAATCATCTACAAATACAGGTTCAGCTGCAGGTACAGATTCATCTCTTTCTGTCTTGCAGCCAGTTAATGAAAATAGAAAAAGAAACCCTACTATCAAAAAAATACTTTTTCTGAACATATTCATCCTCCATCTTATCCATAAGATTATACTTTCTCATCTTAATACGATACTTACACTATTATCTTTATAGTACACACAAATTTAAATCGACGCAACAAAAAAGCCCTAAGCTTGCGCTTAGAGCTGTTTAACCGGCGACAACCTACTTTCCCACAGGGCCTCCCCTGCAGTATCATGGGCTCCATCAGGCTTAACCGTCGTGTTCGGAATGGGAACGGGTGTAGCCCTGAAAGATATAGACACCAGATGCG
>DATIRH010000090.1:0-4487 GCA_035469845.1 Proteiniclasticum sp.
AAGAAAACGGAACCATCATTTCCAGTGATCATGAAATCAGGCCTTACTCGGTCAACATGGGTAAGGAGGTCTATCCTGAAGAGATTCTCCAGGAGATGAAAAGCAAAGGATATGATGTGCTGGCAGTGGATGCCCAGAGTAAAGCTCTGGAACTTGGCAACGCGAAAGCGGCCAACATCATTCTACTGGGTATTCTTGCCAGAGATCTTGGGATTGAGAAAGATCTCCTCGATAAGCTCATCAAGCAGTATTTCAAACCAGCTCTTCATGATGTGAACTTAAGAGCCATGGAACTGGGTTATAGCATATAATAACTGATTACGATAAAGCAGGAGCTCCTTTATAAAAAAAGGAACTCCTGCTTTTTAAATTCTTATTGCATATGAACTGTCTATAGGAATAAGGAGATTGCACTGTACACCAGAAGTAGAGCCATGATCGTGTTGATCAGCTTACCCTGGTCTGAAAAGAGTTTTCTGAAAAGAGAGCCGAACAGTGCCCACAGCACAGTGCACAAAAAACCGACCACTGCCAGGAAAAAGGCGAAGAGAAGGAGTGTGCCTGTTTCTCTGTAATGTGGCAGTATATAGGATCCCATGGCCGTGATACTGTAGATGTAAAGCTTCGGGTTGATGAACTGAAGAAGTACACCCGGTATGAATCTTGCCTCCGTCATTCTGCCGGTTCTGATCTCTTTTCCGCTGGTCATGATCTTATAAGCCAGGTAGAGAAGATATCCTGCTCCGATGATGAGCATAACCGGTTCAGCCTTGGGGATGTAACTGAAAAAGAGGCTGGAGAATAAAGTGGTGAGTACCATGACCATGGTCGTTCCCAGGAAAATCCCCAGATTGAACGGATAGCTCTTTTTGAAACCCATCCTGCTCGCATGGGTCATGGACATGATATTATTCGGCCCTGGGGTGATGGCGGTGATGATGATATAGGTGAGAAAGGGTGCTACATTCATGGAAATCCTCCAATAAGTCTGCATTTCTATATCTCATTACTTTAGAGCTATTTCCTCTTCCTGTCAAAACTTTTTTCCGAAAAAAACCGGGATGCATTTACTTTACGCATCCCGGCTGATCTTCCTATTGGTTACTTGCCTCCATGGAATCAAGTGGTGTGACTTCAGTCAGCACCAGGTTGAAATCTGTGACAAACTTACTGTGCCCATCTGCCAGTTCACTGAGTTTCGTCATGAACTGCTTCTTTTCCCAAAGCACCTTGTCCTTAAGGGCACTGTATTTCATCAGTAGATTCTCTATTCTCTCTTCTGCCTTTTCCGATTTTTCTCTTTCAAGTTCCAGTTCCAGTTCTAATTCCTTGTTTTTGGTTTCCTGTTCCGTGAAAAGCTCATCAAGGAACTGCTGAATGTTATTGAACTCTTTTTTCAGTCCATTCATCTGGAGATCGTTGTATCTCTTCTTCTCATCTGACAGATTGTCTTCTATGGCCATTCTCAAGTTCTTTTCCTCGTATAAGTGTTTCATGAGGGTTTCATTTGATTTTTCGAATTCAGCTATATGATTATGAAGGGTCTTGATCTCATTTTGAAGACCTAGATTTTTTCTTTTCTCTTCATTCACTTCTGCAAAAGCTTCCATCTTTATCACTTCAGCTTTTTCGTCCAGATAGGTGGTGTCATTCTGATTTTCAAGCTCTGAAACCTGGACCTTGAGTCTTTCAATCTCTTCTTCCAGTTTACCGATCTCTAAAGCCAGATCATGATTCTTTCTGGTTTCTTCATCCAGAAGCGCTTCCAGTTCTGAACTCTCCTTGTACGTATTCCTCATGGCGTTTTCGTACTTTTCTGTCGCTTCACTGAGCTTGTATGTGTACTCATCCAGTGCCGCTTCATTGGAGACGATGATACTGTTTTTCTCATCCAGCTCACGTAGAACGGATTCCAGTTCGCTTTTCATGTCTTCAAGATTGCTGCTTTTATCAGATTTGTAAGCATTCAGTTCAGTTTCGATGTTCTGCTTATCCTGAGAAAGTTTGATGATGTTTTTTCTCAGATTCTGATCGCTGCTCTGGAAATTACTGTGCATGGCATTGATGAAGTCAATGACTTCATCCGGATTATACCCGCCAAATAATTTCTTCTTGAATCTTGCCTTGAAATAATCCTGATTGAAGTTAGTCGTGACTTCTTCTTTCTTAGCAGTATAATCCATTCATTTTCCCCCCAGTATAGATATATTCGTTCATATCCTTTGAAACTCAATAAAGATAATAGTCGATGTTTTAATATATTATATATTTTATCATCTAGTACGTCAACTATAATCAATAGTACTTCGCAAGCGAAAGAAAACCTATACATGGAAGAAGGCATAACACTGCACTATTTTTCCAGACCATCCACCTGATGGAGCGCTTTTCTGAAGTCAAATTCATCCATGATCTTTCTGAACCAGAAGGTATACTTCTCGGGGTTCTTCTCCATATCCTCTTTGAGCTCTTCCAGTGAGATCCATCGGTAAGCATGCACTTCCTCTTCATTGATGACGGGATTCATTTCATATCTGCCCACAAAAACATGATCGTATTCATTCTCGATGATGCCATTGTCAAACCGGATTTCATAGGACATCTCATGAACGTGGGTGAGGGCAGTATCAAAACCCATTTCTTCAGGTAGTCTTCTGTGCACCGCATGAAGGGTAGTCTCTCCATATCTTGGATGACTGCAGCAGGTATTGCTCCAGAGACCTGGTGTGTGATATTTATCAAGGGCTCGCTGCTGAAGCAGAAGCTCATTCTTCTCATTGAAGACAAAGATACTGAACGCTCTGTGCTTCACCCCTTTGAAATGGGCTTCTTCTTTGCCCATATATCCCTGAAAATTATCCTGACCATCTACAAGTATTAGTATATCTTCCATTTTTCATTTCTCCATTTCACTTCGATATTCTGATTATTATATCGAATAATTCACCATACATCAAATCCTACCCCTGAACCGATTTGAAAAATATTAAGATGAATTTAAAAACTTTGGGATATATTCATAATATTGCTTAATAGAGTTTCAAAATATCAGTACACAGCTATTTTATTTATTATAATTTTTACCAGCCATCGGGAGGATGAAGATGAAGGACTACGAAAAGACCACAATCATAGATTTTAAAGAAACGGACCGCTTCCTGTATCTTAAACTGGATTCGTTTGTGCAGATGCTGAACACGACTTCCATGTATCACACGGTAAGTCTGGGGCTCGCACCGAACTACATGGAGGAGATGGGTCTTGTATGGGTCCTTTATTCCTGGAAACTCCATCTGGAAGACGGAGATCACTACGCAAAAAAACTCAGCTTCAGGACTTTCGCAGTTTTTCACAAAGACATCTATTCCCACCGATATTTCTATGTCCTTGACGAAGGAGGCAAGACTGTAGGATATGCGCTCTCTGTATGGATTGTCATCGATGCGAACAAGAGGAAAATGGTGAAGATTCCGGAACATATCAAGGATATTTATCTTGATAAAGTCGATCCTTCGCTTTCGCCTCTGCAGGATAGAATCGTTCAGGGGATCGAGGTGAAGCCGCTGAAGAAAAGAAGAAGCAGCACCTTTACCCATGAGAAGCAGTTTGAAATCCGATTCCATGACATCGACAGCAACGACCATGTGAACAACACGATTTACATCAACTGGGCCATGGAATCTCTGACGACGGATGAGAATGAGCAGTTTCTCCTTGACTATGTCCCGGAGGATCTCTCCATCGTCTACAAGAAAGAGAAGCGTCCTGGCGGTAATGTCATCGTCAGATCTGTTGTTGAGGACATGGAATCCTATCACGAAATCTATGATGAAGAGGATAATCTTTTATCTCTTGTGGAGCTGAAATGGAAAAGAAGAATGTAGAAAAACGTTCCGGCAATAGAATCCTGAGAAAGATTCTCTTTTTCCTTGCTGCAGTTTTCATCCTGACCTTTGTGGTCGTTGAGGGGCTGATTCTTTATCATGCTCAGAAGACAAAGGACGAGAATGCCGATGTGATCATCATCCTGGGTGCGAGGCTCTATGGAAGAACCCCTTCTCCTGCACTTTCCCATCGCCTGGATAGAGGGTATGCGTATCTCATCGAGCATCCGGAGACCATCGCAATTGTGTCAGGTGGTCTAGGCAGAGGAGAAGAGGTGACAGAAGCTGAGGCCATGAAAGACTATCTCGTGACAAAGGGAATAGCAGAAGAAAGGCTCCTCATCGAAGACGAATCCTTCAACACCTATGAAAACATCAGTTTCAGCATCAACGTACTGGAAGAGGAGATGCCATCTCTTCAGCTGGAAAAGATGAAATTTGGCATTGTCACCAACAGTTTCCATGTCTTCAGAGGAACACTCACAGCAAAAGAGATGGGGCTGGACGCTTTCGGAATTCCATCGAAAACGCCACCGACCACGTTGGAGAAGGGGTATCTGACGGAGTATCTGAGTGTACTGAAATACATCATCATCGACCGAA
>DATIRH010000091.1:0-2099 GCA_035469845.1 Proteiniclasticum sp.
GATCTCGTATGATTCACCATTCAGCATAAGAAAATTCTGGAAAAGTTCTATCTCTATGCAACAGGAACCACGGGAAAGAGACTCATTGACGAGACAAGCCTTGATATTCACAGATTACAGTCAGGGCCAATAGGTGGTGACCAGCAGATTGGAGCCCTCATTGCGGAAGGAAAGATCATGTTTGTGATCTTCTTCAGGGATCCTTTGACAGCTCAGCCTCATGAACCGGATGTTCAGGCGCTTCTAAGACTTTGTGACGTGCATAAGATTCCAATAGCCACCAATATCACTTCAGCGGAAATCATGATTCATTATCTTGAGAGACTGATTGGAGACCACAAGCTCAAGTGAAATCAGATTAGATTATCATGAATATTTATTCGTATTTATGAATAAATAGTCATCCATATTTTAGAAAGGTCATTCATAAATGCGCTCTGATTGCCTTCAGGCAGGTATGAGGAGTGCTTTTTTTGTCTATTTATATGAATTTATAAAGTAGAAATATAATATTCTGTGAACTGAGTAAATATTAAGAAAATATAAGGGTTTAATCAAGTATAATATTATTACATCGTTTTAATTTGATATTTAGTCAACTTATGGGGCAGGGAAATGAAGACCTGACCCAGTCTTCTATTGTAGAGAAACAAAAAGATGAAACAGATATAAAAGCGGATAGAGAAGGAGGTATGAAAATGAGAGTGGCAATTATTGGAGCAGGAAATTCAGGGCTTGCCATGGCAGCCCATCTAAGCTTCACTGAAAACAAAGTCTATCTTTGGAATAGAAGTGAAGACAATATCTCAGACCTGATCAAAACTAAAAAAGTGGAGACCACAGGCGTTCTTGTGGGTGAGTTTCAGCTGGAACTCGTAACAACAGAAATGGAAGAAGTGCTTACAAATGCAAAAGTGGTTCTTGTGACCACACCGGCAACATCTCATCAGGGACTTGCAAGAATTATGGCGCCATTTTTAACAGATGAACATATTGTGATTCTCAATCCGGGTAGAACCTTTGGAGCTGTGGATTTCAAGGATGAGCTGTTTAAATCAGGAAATTTTTCTGATGTGCAGATTCTGGAGACGCAGACCATTATATATACCTGTAGAAAAATCTCACAGACCAAGGTCAATATCATAGCATTGAAAAGAGACATACTGATTTCCAGTTTCAGCGGGGTTGATGTGGATGAGATTCTGACGAGGATTCCCGATGAACTTAATAAATTCTATAAGAAAGCCGACAGTATGGTGGAAACATCCATCGGTAATGTGGGTATGATTCTTCATTGTGCACCGATGCTTCTCAATACCGGATGGGTGGAATCAGATTATCAGTTCAAGTATTACAGAGAAGGAATAAGCAGAACGCTGGCCTCTTTCATCGAAAAGATTGATGGAGAGAGACAGGAAGTGGCAAAGCTTCTGAATCATCCGGTCATCTCTGCAAAAGAATGGCTGATGCATTCCTATAACATTGAGTGCGAATCCTTATATGACTGTATCCAGAAGAATCCTTCCTATGAAGAAATCTTTGCACCAAAGACGCTTGAGTACCGGTACATTCTTGAGGACATTCCATTTGGGCTGGTCCCGCTGGAAAGTATGGGGAAAGATCTGGGCCTTCCCATGACCAATACAGAAATCGTCATCAATCTGGCCAACGCTTTAATGGACAGAGATTTCAGAGAAATAGGAAGAACGGCAGAAAAACTTAATTTTGATTACAAGAAGCTCATGAAGGGTGTAACCGTTCATGATATCGAAGTAGAAACTATAAAAAGGAGCTGATTTTTTGAATAAGAAGATGATTGTAGCATCCATAGGAAATTGTGTGCATGCTGCAGGAATATATAACTTTAGTGTGCTGGCGAGAAAAGAAGGGTATGACGTGGAGTATATGGGCTCGGCTGTGCCTCTTAAGGAACTGGTCGGTGGAATCATCGAGTTTGAGCCTCACGTCGTCGCACTGAGCTACAGGCTTTCAGAAGAGGGAGCCTTTTATCTTCTCAAAGAGCTGGAAGGCATCATCAAGGAACAGGGATTTGAGGATCTTGTCTTCATCTTCGGCGGTACGCTAGAAACAGCTAAAGC
>DATIRH010000092.1:0-1666 GCA_035469845.1 Proteiniclasticum sp.
TGCTCAGTCTCAGAAAAGTCAGGATCAGGCCGAAGACCGATCCCAGGATCACGGTGAAAAAGGCCAGAATCAGCGTATATTTCATTCCGTCAAGGAAAAAGTTCTGATATTTGGGTAAGAAGCTGAAGTCCATGGAATACCTCCTAATATAAAGAATAAGTCAAAGGTAAAAGTCAGGGGTTAGCCTGACTTTTACCTTTGACAGGGTTTAGTTTTCCAGCTGCTCTTCTGCAAGAAGCGTAGCATCGGCAACGAATTTATCTACCAGTTTTTCCTCTAGAAGCCTTGTAAGTGTCTTGTTTACAGCTTCAAGATAGTCGTCACTGCCTTTTTTCAGCGCGATGGCTGTTCCATTGTCTTCCATCTCTATTGGAATCTCAGTGATGAATAGTCCTGGGTTTACGGATACACCACTCTTGGCTACAGGATACTCGATGATAGCGGAGTCGATTCTTCCGCTGTTAAGAGATAGAATCAGGTCAGTAATCTTTCCAAGGGCTACAGGTGACGCGCCTGGAAACTGTTCGCTTGCGATGGTTTCCTGAATGGCACCCTTCTGTACACCTATCTTCTTGCCTTTCAGGCTCTCTGCTGATGTCAGCACATCCTTGTCCTCAGCTCTTATGACTACAGTCTGCATGGACTGGTAGTAGATCTGGGAGAAATCTACGTTTTCTGCTCTCTCAGGTGTTGGTGACATCCCTGCGATGACGATGTCGATATTTCCCTGATCAAGTGCTGCAAGGAGTCCGTCAAATTTCATGTCCTTGATTACCAGTTCAACACCAAGGTCTTTGGCAATCTCTTTTCCGATCTCAATGTCGAAACCCACGATCTCATCTTTTCCATTGATTGATGCATGGAACTCATAAGGCGGGTAATCGGCACTGGTACCAAGAATAAGCGTACCTTTTTCCTTGATTTTCTCCAATGGAGTCTGTTCCTTTGTTTCGGGAGCAGCTTCGGGTGTAGCTTCTGGTGTGGAGACTGCCTGATCTGGTTGCGTTTCAGACGCGGTCTCTTTTGATGCGCAGGCGGTGAAGGATAGAAGTGAGGTCAGTGCCAGTGTCAGTATGAGTGCTTTCTTGATACCTGTTTTTTTCATTATAATTCCTCCAAGTGTTTAATATTTCATAATAATACAATAATCTACATAAATATGCAATGCTTGAATTCAAAATTAATTCATATTTATAGCTGATAATATGGAGTAAATTCGTTTACATTAGATAATAGCTCATGAATGCACGGTTTTAAAAAGATTTGCGTATAATTTTGAAGATTAGAAAATGACTGAATCGTGAATAGCCGCTAATATTAATAACAGGTAATGAGTAAATATGCATAGATTTGGAATGTTGATCATGGATCTGATAGTCTGTTTCGAATCTTTTGCCAGAATGGGTAAAACAATGAAGAAAAGATTTTTGGTGCAAGAAATATGCATACGGACTTGGGTGGCGGTAATAAAACCTGATATATCAATATCTCCATAATTTCTCCACAATGTTTTAGTATTTTATAGAAGTTATATTAAAACACCAAAGGAGAAAAACAATGAAAAAGTTTAAGGGTATATCTGTAATTGCACTGTCGTCCGTGATTGTTCTCTCTCTAGCTGCATGTGGCAACAAAAATGTTGAAGAAAACATAACGGACAGAGGAG
>DATIRH010000093.1:0-4112 GCA_035469845.1 Proteiniclasticum sp.
GATCAATAAAGCGTCCACTTTTGCGAAAATCATAGGATACTTCAGTGGTTTATCATCCCCTTCAGGCACGCTTAAAATACCGATATTTTTCATTGCACCGGTATCGTACCCCACAGGGCAGATCAGATTCCCGATATTCTCTAAAAACACCAGGTCCAGATCCTCGACCCCGAGCTCATCCACCCCTGCTCGAGCCATTGTCGCATCAATATGACAGAGTCCACCTGTATGCATCTGTACCGCTTTCGCTCCAGCCTCCATCACGGTTCTTGCATCCACATCTGAATCCACATCCGCTTCAATCACGCCGATGTTCATCTCACTCTTCAAAGCCTTGATGGTACTCACAAGCGTAGTGGTCTTACCGCTACCAGGTGATGACATCACATTGATTAGAAAAGCCTTTTTACTGCGCAAAACAGATCTTGTCTCATCGGCCACTTTCTTATTGTCTTCATGAATATTTTTTCTGATCGAAAATACTTTTAACTCACTCATAACCTCACCCCTATCCTTAATTCAGCTTGATTATATCAATGCGGTAATGGCACAGCAATGCAGGTAATTGTCTTGAATTTAACAATTAATTACTTTACCATTCTGTTTACATGCGCATTTCTGTTAAAATATTGTCATATAGTTCATGAAGTGTACACTGATATCTAAAGTAAAATATTTTTCGTGAATTGAATTAAAATGTATTTTATGTTAAAATTTTGTTAATCTTAGATGAATTAAGGGAATCAGGTGGAGTGATGGATCGTCAAGCAAAGTTCAATATCCTATCAGAAGGACAGAAAATCGGTGTTTCTTCGATATGCGCCAAACACGGCATTTCGAGAACGCTTTACTACCGATGGCTTAACAGATACAAAACTTATGGACTAGATGGGCTGGATCCGGTGAAGAAAGTATTCGTTCCAATAAATAAAACACCGCCCCCTATTGAAGACAGTATTCTGTCCCTGATTAAAAGTTATCCTTCCTATGGACCTAGAGAGATTAAATACCTGCTTGAAGAAATAGGACACAAGATCAGTGAATCTGCTGTATATAACATAATGAAGCGACATGACTTGTCTACAAAAGAAAAGCGAACCAGATTCGCAAAGAAGAAGACCAGCCCGAAAATATCCGATCTGCCTGCTTTTGATACTATGAAGAGCGGTGAATGTTGGCTGTTTTGGACAACATCCTATGGCAGTCATGAAAGTGTCGGGACAATATATGAATAAACAATTCTTGATTATAAAAGTAAAATCGCATGCTCCAGACTTTATAATACCCTTTCATTAGAGTGCTTTGAAGATCTGTTGACGGCTGCAGCCATTCCAGTGGCCCAATGCCTGAATTTCAGCACCAATTATCTTTGTTTTTTCCAGGAGTACAATATTTCTGAAAAGGATAAAAATGTTTTTCTAAACAATATACAAAAAACTGTCCAATCCAGCGGGTTTGATATTTCCGTTTATTTTATAAGGGATGAGAAGCAGTATTCAGAAATTATGAGTCTGAAAAAAGAGTACACCAATCACTGCTTGTCCTTTATGCTGCCATTTATGCACTCGGAATGTTCATTCGATGAAATCAAACTGCTCCTGCAAAGACACATCCGTAATTATAATATTTATAACAGATCTTACTATGGCGAACTTCTATTGTCGCCAATTGAATATCACAGTTATGCAACAGGCAGCAATCGGATATTGCCGCTTTGGGCATACATTGACCGTATGTATTAAGGGGGGGATTCTATGCGCGTGGCCATCATCGGGGCTGGATTCAGCGGTATGCTTGCCGCTTATCTACTAGAAAAGAAAGGCGTTGATGTCACCGTCTATGAAAAGGAAGCAGTCATAGGTGGACATTGTCAGACCCTTGTCAGCAAAGACCTTTTTGTAGAGCTTGGAACAGTTTTCTGTTTCAGCGAACACATCAAAGAATTACTGCTGGAGCTGGACATTTCCTATTCAGAGCGCTTCACTTATAGAAACTTCGTAGATGAGAACTACAACAAAGTAGAGCATATATCTCACCAGGATGTCTCTATACTCTTAGAAGAACTTCATCGACTGGAAAATCTCCTGCATGCTTATTCTGATGAGGGCAATCATCTGAACTATGGAAAAATCCACGATCTGATGATCCCTCTTGGACAATTTCTGAAAGATCATAATTTAAATACAATCAGTCAAGTCATCGCACCACCTTTATCTTCATATGGCTTTGGCGATATCAATGAAATCCAGGCTTTTTATGCCTTAAATGTTTTTAATCTCAATACGATCAACGCTTTCATCAGAGGTGATAAACTTTTATTCATTGATAAAGGCGCTACAGAAATCATCCGCAAGCTCAGCCAGAACATATCTGATATACGATATTCCATCGAGGTGAAGCGCATTCTGCCACTTGATGATCAAGTTAAAATTGAAACAGATTACGATTCGGAATTATTTGATAAAGTGCTTATTACAGCAAAATTACCCGACGATGTCATAGAGGACAGCTTTTATAACGAGCTGATGAAAAATATCGAAACCAATCCTTACATCACCTGTGCTTATGAGGTGGAAAATAAAAATATCGTCACCACATATTTTAAATCCAACCTAGGTAAAAAAGAACGCATCCAGTTTTTTCACACCTACAAGCAAAAAGATAAAACGGTACTGGTCGCTTATGCTTATGGCATCATGAATGCTTCACTCATCAACGACATAACGAAGGATCTGAAAAATGCAGGTGTTCATGTCAAACATCTGATTACAGCGAAGCAGTGGTATATCTTTCCTCATCTTAAAGCTGAAAAACTAACTCAGGACCTTTATACTGACCTGGCACATCGTCAGCAATCCAGCCGTATATGTCTCATCGGGTCTCTGGTATCAAAACCTTCTATTTCTAATCTATATGCCTCGATAAAAGATTTCATCAATCGTCGCTTTTAATCGAAAAAGATAAACTCCAGAAGCTGCTTCAGAAAAGCGGTTTCTGGAGTTTATTGATTACTTTCATTTTTACTTACTGTGTAAAGGAAGCACTCCTGAATTGATGTACAGAAATGCTTCCTTGTGTCTTATTCAGTGTATAATTTTTTACCATCATCCATATGAATTCAAGGTGTCGATTACCTGTAGTAATATTTCGATCCCGCTGTTCTTAGCCTTAGTTTCAATGTGCTAAAGATCAGGCGATGTCCTTCATTATTTGGATGAATATCTACATTGAACGGATAACTAGTGATATTGAAATCCAGCACATTCTTTCTTGTTACACTGAACGCACTGTACACATCCACCACTTTGTACTGATATCTGAACTGATAGGATCTGATGTTGAGGTTGATTGAATGAATATAAGGATTCAGAAGCAACTTAAGATCCTGTTCCTTCTGCACCGGGCTATAGAGGGTGTTGACATAAATTTCAGCTTTTGGTGCAAGTGCTCTGACCTCTTTCATCAGAAGTGGATAGTATACGTTAAAGCTTGTAACCCCAGCAATCAGAGCAAGGTTCAGCGCCTTACTTTCAGGGGATGCTGGATCCTTTAGTTTTTCCATGATAGCAGCAATCCGAGAAGGATCCCTGTTGACAGCTTGATTCAATCCATCCAATGAGTCTGGAGCATCTGGATAGAGGGTCTTTACTAATCCTATGACTGCTCCAAGGATGTTGTTTCCTCCGATATTTATCGTGATGATATCTGCAGCAGCTACGGTTTGGGCATAATTATTATCTTTAACTTGTCTGTACAGGTCTTCTGCAGTGAATCCAGGTGCACTCAGGTTCTTGTACACAGTTGAAACGCCCATAGGATTACCATCAAGATAGGTCTTCAGAAGGTCTGTGTATCCATTTCCGGCGGTGGCACTCATTCCAAAGGCTACGGAATCACCCAGCGCAACATAGACAATATCTGTAGAAGCTCCATAGGCTTTGACCGATGCCCCGGTGATAAAGGATCCAGAAAGCAACAGTGCAGCAATAAAAATTGAAATCAGTTTTTTGTACTTTTTGACCATGTCAAATACCTCCTTCAAGACGAAGAGCAATTAACCAAGTCTTCAGCCGTGTACAACCCACCCTGAAATTCTGAACCCCGCATCAACA
>DATIRH010000094.1:0-1763 GCA_035469845.1 Proteiniclasticum sp.
AAAGCGGCTGATGAAACAGAATTTTTCGATAAATTCGGTGATGAAATTGAGTCACTTATTGAAACAGGCGATGCTGTAAAAGCAGATACAATAGAAGAAGCCTGTGCATTTTTCGAAATAGACCACACAACATTTATGGAAACTCTTGAGCGATATAATGGCTTTGCGAAGGCTGGTAAAGATGATGACTTCAACAGACGTGGTGGATTGAGAGAATACAGCACTGAAGTCGGCCCATTCTACTTTATAAAGGCAGCACCTGCTGTTCATCACACAATGGGTGGAGTAGAAATAAATGAAAACGCAGAGGTTTTAGACACGACAGATAAGGTAATCCCTAATTTATTTGCTGCTGGAGAGGTTACAGGTGGTATTCATGGTTCTAACAGACTAGGCGGAAACGCAGTAACAGATATTGTTGTATTCGGCAAAATCGCAGGTGAAAATGCGGCTAAATAATTAATATTGTTAGATAGACAAAAACCACAATAGAGAAGATTCAACCGAGTAATATATCATACCAACTCAGCTGTAAAAAAAACAACCTGTGACTATCCTTTAATTGGGATAATCGCAGGTTGTTTTTTTATTGGAGTGAATTTTTATAGGTAGCTTTATTAATTTGTGTTTATACACTACTGGTTAACTTATCTATTGAGAAGTTAACAAAACAGTTGTCATTATCCAAGATACTTACATTTACTTTATTATCACTCATTTGACATAAAACTTCTAAAGTTAACACTACCCATATCCCTATATCATCCGCTATGATCGGATTCCATATTGAATTCAGTCTCTTACTCAGGAATTTCCTGCTCTGGCCCTCTGTCTCCAAAATTGAATTCTGCAACTGTAGGACCAAATTTCTTCAGTGCTTCAGGAGCATCCTCCGGATCCATATGCACTTCGATGAGGATTCCTTCTTTAGCTTCCTCTACTTTCTTTAGCGCCTCTTCCAGTTCTCCCTGGGTGCTCACTTCAAAGGTGATCATTTTACTGTTTTTAGCCATGACCTCATGTAGCTTTGCATACTTCCATGGAGCAATATCATTATATCCAGCTTTCATGCCCATGATATAACGTTCAATGGTGTAGCCATCATTGTTGATCAGAAAAATGATGGGATTCTGCTTATGGCGCAGTATGGTAGAAAACTCCTGGGCAGTGACCTGGAAGGAACCATCTCCGATGAAGAGAATCTGGCGGCGAAGAGGATCAGCCAACATACTTCCAAAGTAGGCAGGCAGTGTGAATCCTATGGCACCCCAGATCTGTGACACTACATAAGTGCTCTTTGCTGGAAAACGCATGCCCATCAAAGCCAGATTGCTGGTACCTGTCTCACCAAAGATCATATCTCCTTCTTTAAGGGACCCACCGGTCTGTTTCCAGAAATCCTTATGGTACAGCTTCTTGCCTTTTTCAAGCTTGAAGGATTCTTCTTCAGGCTTCTCAACAGCTTCTCCCTCTTTTTTCTCGGTAATATTTTCTAGAATCCCTTCCATAAGATCATCACCATAGATTCCTTCAAAGTCTTCTTCTCCAATGAGCACATAAGCTCTGTCGAGCCTCACGATCTTGTCCTCAGGAAGATTAACACTGTACTGACCGGAATTCCATTCAATAAAGCGTGGAGACACGCAAAGTAGAAAATCAGCATTTTCAATGCGTTTCTGCACGCCGGGATCTGAATCATCACCCTTGTATGTGCCTAGATAAAGTGGATGCTGCTCGGAAAGGATGGCCTTCCCTGTACTCAT
>DATIRH010000095.1:0-5711 GCA_035469845.1 Proteiniclasticum sp.
TCTTTAGATAATCAGAAATTCTATAAAGTCCTGTTTACCATTGCGCTGCCTATCATCATTCAGAATTTTTTATCTTCGTCTCTTAATATGGTGGACAATCTTATGATTGGAAATCTTGGAGAAGAAGCTATTGCAGCGGTAGGTCAGGCAAATCAGCTGTTTTTTCTGTTCACGTTGATGTCATTCGGTCTAAATAGTGGTGGAGCTATATTTTTCTCCCAATTTCATGGAAGTCAGGACTACAAGAGTCTGAAAAAGTATCTTGGCATGACGATGGTTATTGGTGGTATTATTGCGCTGTTTTTCTCTTTTATCGCTATTGTGATTCCGGAGAGAGTCATGTCCTTATACTCCACAGATCCAATTGTTCTGAGAGAATCAGTGGATTATCTGCGTATAGTGGGTTTCAGCTACATGCTCAGCAACCTGTCATTTACAATGATTTTTGTTTTAAGGTCCACAACCCAGGCGTTTGTGCCCATGATTTCCAGTATCATCGGATTGGGAACGAACACCTTCCTGAATTATTGCCTTATTAATGGAGCATTGGGATTTCCACGTCTTGAAGTGAGGGGAGCGGCTATAGCTACACTCATCGCGAGAATCATTGAATTCGGAATATTATTCTATATTGTTTTCGTTAAGAAGAATATTCTGAATGCCAGCATAAAGGAACTTCTTTCTTTCAGAAAGCCTAATATCGCAAAATATCTTATTGTGGCAGCACCTGTTATCTTGAATGAAACGTTCTGGTCACTTGGGATCATAGTGTACAACTATTCCTATTCTAAACTTGGGGTTTCAGCTTTTGCGGCCATCCAGATACAAAACACCATTGCACAGCTGTTCTATGTGTTCTCCTTTGGGATTTGCAATGCGGCAGCGATTATTACAGGTAATCTGATTGGTAAAGGTGACATACATACCTTGAGAATATATGCCAGAAAAATCATCAGGCTTACATTTTTCATAGGGATCGGCACATCAATTTTGATATTTGTTGCAAAAAATCCGATTCTTTCTCTATATAAGCTGGAAGAGGGCACAAGAGCCACCACAAGCAATCTGCTGAGTCTGATCACTTTGGTGATGCCTATTCGCTTCTTGAACGTATTGTTCGTTGTGGGGCTGTTTAGAGGGGGAGGAGACACTAAGTATTCCTTATTTGCAGAAACAGCAAGTCTCTGGTTCGTCGGAGTTCCTATGGTTTCTATTGCTGCTCTGTATTTCAGACTTCCGGTGGAATATGTTCTGATGTGCAGCTTTGCTGAAGAGATTGTAAAACTGATGATCTGTTATCCGCGTTATCGTTCTCATAAATGGATCAAACGAATTGTATAGCTCTGGAGAACAGATTGAAATAAGTCATTCATAAAAATCAAAAAGCTCTTCATGGATTTATCTGCGAAACAGATCGTCCATGAAGAGCTTATTTAATTTATCATATTATTATTTTACTGCACCCAATGCTTCAGAGAAGGTTTCGAGCATAGTAAGGGATGATCTTAATGTGATGTCGTCTTCATCGATAATCGGATTAAATTCAACAAAGTCGATACTTTTAACCTTACCTGTAGCGATGATGGCTTTTACCAGTTTTTTGCTTTCATCATACTCCAGACCATTATCCACCGGGGTTCCGGTTCCAGGGACCAAACGCTTATCCAGTGAGTCGATATCATAGGATAGATGAACTTTTTGAATACCGCTTTTTTCAAGCTTTTCCAGAAATTCATTTATTACCGCATCCATACCTCTTTCTCGAATGTCTGTCATTCTCCAGATATGAATACCGTTTTCCTTAATGATAACTTCTTCGCCTTCATCGACACTTCTAAGGCCGATGATGTAGATGTTTTCAGGTTTCACCTTTTTATCGTCTACATACAGTGATGTAAGGGTTTCGTCACCAAGACCGGCTGAAGCACCCAGGGGCATGCCATGGATATTTCCTGACGGTGATGATTCAGCAATATTCAAATCTGCATGAGCATCAATCCAGAGAACGGCGTAATCTTCATTTTGTGCTGCTTTTACCCCAGCCATGGATCCAAGACCAAGGGAGTGATCTCCACCAATTACGAAAGGAAGATTTCCTGTCTTTAATGCCTTTTCGACTGCTTGTGCCAGTTTTACGTTTCCTTCTACAACTTCTTTCAGGTATTTCATTGATTCGTGGCTGGCATATTTTCGATCTGTGTCCACAACTTCTACCGCTATATTTCCATTGTCATTAACTTCTTCATTATGCTTTTTCAGAATTTCCACTAAACCATTTTCTCTCAGTTTATCTGGTCCATGTTCCACGCCTGGTCGATCACAACCATAAAACATGGGAAAACCAATAAGTTCTATTTTCATTTATGCACCTCCATGTAATTTCAATTCATTATATATCATATGCAATTTGATTTCCATGATTTAGATGGAAAAATCTTTATACACAAAACTGCATAAATCCACAGTTATCAATGCTTTGAAGCTGTATTCAATGAAAAGTGCACTCCTCTATTGATGGCACATTAAGTTTAAGAACTATGAATTCAAACGATTACAGAGCTTTGCCCGATGTAAACTTTTTCATGAATATTCGGAGTATAAAAATCAGTATTTCCATGAAATCAAGTAATACTGATGAAGAATATTCACAATAATTCCGCGCATATAAATATTTGTTATTTCAAAACCAGTTCACAAAGTTCAGCTATAATGAAGTCAGCTTTTAGTACAAGGAGGAAGAAAAAATGAAACTGAAAAATATTAAGATTTCAATCATCGGTGCCGGATTTGTCGGAGCAACTACAACCTATGCATTAATGCTGGGCGGTCTTTGTGAAGAACTGGTACTTGTTGATGTAAATAAAGATAAGGCCTTAGGTGAGGCTATAGATATTTCACAAGGTGCAGCTTTTGTAAAACCGGTAAAAGTCATATCGGGAAATTATGAAGATACTGATGGATCCGATATTGTCATCATTACAGCAGGTGCTGCTCAAAAACCTGGTGAAACAAGACTGGATCTTGTGAACAAGAATATTGGGATCTAAAGACAGATTATCCCTGAGATCGTGAAGTACAGTCCGGATTCGATCTTGCTTGTTGTATCAAACCCTGTGGACATTCTTTCCTATGTAGCATACAAGCTATCAGGATTCCCAAGAGAAAGAGTAATTGGTTCAGGTACAGTTTTAGACACATCAAGGTTCAGGACTCTTTTAGCAGAGTATCTGGATGTGGATGCCAGAAGCATACATGGATATATTATTGGGGAACACGGAGATTCTGAGATTGCGGCGTGGTCTCTGACAAATATTGCTGGAGTCAATCTAAAAGAATATGTTGAAATTACAGATAAAGGAAAGGGAGATCTATCCTTTATGGAATATATTCCCCTCTCAGTTAAAAATGCAGCCTATGAAATGATCAATACAAAAGGGTATACAAATTATGCGATCGCTCTAGCGATAAGAAGAATCTGTGAAGCCATCATCGGAGATGAAAAGGCTATACTTACGGTGTCTTCTTTACTGGACGGAGAATTCGGACTGAAGGATCTTTACATCGGAATCCCGAGTATCGTGGGTAAAGAAGGTGTGAAGAAAGTCATTGAGGTTCCATTGAAGGATCAGGAAAGAGAAGATTTCATCGCGTCAGCAGATACAATGAAGAAGATCATTGAAGGCTCATCACTATAGTCTGGACAATGTGAGGGAAATCAGAAATAAAAAGTTCCTGTTCTGGATATATTTTCTGCGTTATAATAATAGAGCGTGTAAAACATAGCAGGGAAGATCGGGAGGAAAAAATGTTTATATATAATAAGGACATCGAGAGCGTGAATTGTGATCCTGGAGTCAATCGAAAAATATTAGCCTACAATAAGGACATGATGATGTGCGAAATAGAATTCAAGAAAGGTGCTGTTGGTGCGATGCATGCACATCCACACGTCCAAACAACCTATGTGGTCAGCGGATCCTTCGAATTTACCATAGGTGAAGAGAAGAAGGTTGTAAAAACTGGAGACAGTTTACTGATGCCACCTGATGTTCCTCATGGAACAGTAGCTCTTGAAGATGGGGTTCTTGTAGATGTATTTAGTCCTATGAGAGAAGACTTTCTGAAATAAAGAGACTATACAAGAAATAAGAGCCACTGCTTTATCAAAATGCAGTGGCTCTTATTTTTGGTTGGATTGTTAGATATCAGCTGTGTAAACAATGGCTTCTGGAGTACTGACCATAGTAAATGATGAGATTCCTATAGTATGTAAAAAGCTGGTTAGAAAAGAGTTTCTAAGATCTAGAAACAGATTTTCAGGAAGTTCCTGTTCTTCGTAATACTTAGAATGAACATCTTTGGCGCTTTGCCACACCAGATGAACACTATCTGCTTCAACCATAGAGTTGATTTTATCACAGGGCATGCCGTCTAAAAGAACAGCATTCAGAGACCCGAATAGTTCCTGACCGTTGGAAAAACTGATTTTATCTTTCAATGACTCAGCAAGTCTTTTCCCATATTCTGCATGCGCAAGGTGCAGAGCATTTTCATCATTTACCTTCATGATTTCTTTTGAAAGGATGCTCAGTCTCTTTTCGTTTGTCACAAGGTGTGATTCCAGCCAGCCATGAATATTATCATGGTCAATCTGAGTTTCTAATGCCTCATCACTTGTTCTAGGTCCATGAAGAGCGATGGACTTTTCATCAATTTCCTGCAGATTAAATAAATCAGTCAGAAATATTTCCAGATTTTCCTGGATTTTAATGCGGTTATGTTGCACGAAGTGTATAGGTGCTAATTTTTCTTTCATAATTACCTCCAATGAATAGTTTCTAGTACAGAGTACACTGAATGAAGAAGAATTAGTATGACTTAGGTCAAATTTCTGATATTTTTCGGTTTTTAGTTACCTTTATTTTTCTGGATTTTCTTCTGTTATTGTATCTGTCACCATAATACTTGTCAGTAAAAGGTGGGCATGAATATTGGCTAGAAGGAAATCTTTAGAAAGAAATCTTTAGAAAGATGAAAAAAACAGGAAAATATTGTATACTTCTCTAAGTGATTAAATTGAAATAGGTGATAATATGAGATTAAGAAAAAAATGGTGGGCTAGACCGGAAATGGAAAAAGATTCCAAGGCGATCATTGAGCCGTGGGATATGAAAGGGAAGTGGAGTGAAAACTTCGGAAATGATCATCCGATCCACTTGGAACTAGGGTGCGGAAAGGGTCAGTTTGTAAGCACACTGGCAAAAAACAACCCAGACATAAATTACATCGCAATCGACCTGAAAGATGAAGTGCTTGTATTTGTGCTTCGAAAAATAAATGAACTTGGACTGACTAATGTAAGGCTCATTCCGATATTTATAGAGCGGGTGGATGAGATTTTTGATGCGGATGAGATTTCTAAAATCTACATCAACTTCTGTAATCCGTGGCCGAAAGTTTCTCATAATAAGAGAAGACTGACTCATCCTAGATTTCTGACAAAATATAAAGGGTTTCTAAAGCCTGGCGCTGAAGTCTGGTTTAAATCTGACGATGATGATCTCTTTGAAGCTTCACTGGATTACTTCAAGGATGAAAACTTTGATGAAGTATACAGAACATGGGATCTGGTTGAAAGTGGATTCCAGGAAAATATTAAAACGGAGTACGAAGAGAAATTCAGCGCATTCGGCATGAAAATCAAGTTTGCG
>DATIRH010000096.1:0-1685 GCA_035469845.1 Proteiniclasticum sp.
CTGTTCCTGTTCCCCATACTTCTTCAAGTTTACCTGTTTTTGCTGCTTCAATGACTTCATCTACGCTTATACGCTTTTCGATGACGTCATACCCCCATGATTTCAGAAGCTCTATGCTTGAGTTTCTTGTAACGCCAGGAAGAACAGATCCGTTCAGTTCTGGTGTGTAGACCTTTCCGTCAATCTTGAACATGATGTTCATGGCACCAACTTCTTCGATATACTTTCTTTCTACTCCATCAAGCCATAGAACCTGAGAATAGCCTTTCTTTCCGGCTTTTACAGATGCTCTTATGGACGCTGCATAGTTACCACCGCACTTGGCATAACCAGTACCCCCACGTACTGCTCTTACATCCTCGTCTTCGATGAGGATCTTGATCGGATTGATTCCTTCAGGATAGTAGCTTCCTACTGGACATGTCAGAATACAGAATAAATAACTGTCTGATGCATGTACCCCAAGACCTACATCTGTAGCAATCATGAATGGTCTGATGTATAGAGAAGTTCCCTCTTCGTTTGGAACCCAATCTTTATCCACTTCCACCAGTTTCTTCAGTGCTGCCATGAACATATCTTCGTCCACTGCAGGCATGCTTACTCTTTCTCCGGATCTAGCCATTCTTTTGATGTTTTCAAATGGTCTGAAAAACTGGATGACTCCGCTTTCCGTTCTGTAAGCTTTCATTCCTTCAAAGATTTCCTGAGCGTAATGGAAAACCATTGCTCCTGGATCCATAGGAATTGGAGCATGAGGAACGATTCTGGCGTCATTCCACCCCTTCTGGCTATCATAGTTCATAAGGAACATATGATCTGAGAAAGTCTTCCCGAATTTCACTTTACTCATGTCCTGTGGCTTCTCTCTTTTGTCTTCTCTTAATTCGATTCTTATATCCTGTATCACACAAAGCACCCCTTTTATTGTTTCTAATGACCTAATTATACCTGATTAAGCAGGATGTTCAACGTTATCTCCCTTTGCTTCGGTTGAATGTAAACATTATCATTTCAACGAAACAGTGGTTTTCTTGACTGATTCATAATGATATTTCTGCTCAGATAACAGATTTTCTTACTTTGCCTGATAAGAGTACCTAATTACTATAAATTGTAAATTCTAAACAGATTTCGTTTTCATTGTTATTATTTTGACTAATCGGTAATCTATACCCTGTATTTTATTGATTTCATAACCATCGTCTGAAGTTGAGGTCCGATAACTTGAAAAGCCATCTGCACCGAAATGATGTAGATGGCTTTTTGTCTGTTATTATTCTGCTTTACTGTGTATTACAGATTGTACGATTCTTTATCTCTTCTTTTTGGTTGAAAAGAACAGGTATCCTTCCGCCATGACAAAGAGAAAAATACAGATTGCAGCTGCAATGATGATAAAGATGTACTCTCGGTCAAATCCATCAGGACTGATATGTTTGTATAAAATACCACCATAAGCCCAGATAAGCACAACTCCATAGGCCATATCTCTGAAGGAGAACATGGTGACGATTCCGATGAAAGTACCTACTGCCAGAATCACTATGGTCCAGATGGATTCACTTATACCAAATCCGTTCCATCCCATATCAACAAGCAGTGTTGTCACATTGGCGATGGTGGCAACAGTGATCCAGCCGAAGTATACACTAAAGGGTAACCGTATAAACAGCCTCTCTTTA
>DATIRH010000097.1:0-4318 GCA_035469845.1 Proteiniclasticum sp.
CTGAAAGAGGTAGAGAAGCTAAAAAAATGCACGATACATTCCATCGTGATATGATCAGCAGTGTCATTGAAACATTGAATGACAAAGAAGAGGCTATACTCATCCAGGCATTGGAAAAGTTAATCGGATTTTTTGATAAAAAATACTTAATAACAAAAGAATAAGTGAAAAATGGGGAAAAGTTCGCTTTTCCCTATTCTTATATAAGGAGGTACAGTTTGGAAATACTATTTGTGCGCCATGGTGAGTCTGAAGCAAATGTGTTAGAGCTCATGTATGGTTCAAGTGATTATAAACTTACAGAAAAAGGAAAAGAACAAGCTAGAAGAGCCGGAGATATTATTAATCATATGGGGTTCACACCAGACGCGTTTTTCGTGTCTTCACTGGTCAGGACCCACGAGACACTGGAGAGCATGGGTTACAATCTAAGTGATGCAGTGGCTGATGAGAGACTGGATGAAAGACATCTGGGAGACCTGGAAGGATTAGAATATCATCAATTACATAAAGATAATCCGGATCTCTTTGTGGAATGGAATGAAGATTGGCTTCATTACAAGCCTGGTGGTGGAGAAAGTCATTTTGATTTTCAGAATCGGATTGCGTCTTTTCTTGATGAACTTGAGAAGAAATATAAAAACGGAGAAAATGTCCTTGTGGTCTGTCATGGTGGAACCATGAAAACTATTTTTTCTTATGTGTTTGCACATGATGTGGATTCTTTCTTCAACATAGAAATCTATAACTGCTCAATCATGAGATTGAAAAAAAACAAAGAGAAGTTCGTTTTTGACGCTCTTTATAACATTGAAGATTTCTATAGTGGAAAAGAGGAGCTTGAACATGAAGCCGCTGAAAATAGGTAATGTTGTACTAGATGATAGTTCATTTGCTATCTGCGTCACCTTAACACCGGGGACAATTGAAGAATTGAAGGACGAATTGAAAACACTTGGTGGAAATGAGTTCAGTCTTATTGAATGGAGAGCTGATCATCTCTTTTTCACCGACAGACTTATTGAAACGGTGAAATCGTGTATCGAATTAATAAAAGAAAGTTTTCCGTCGAAACCGCTTCTTTTCACCTATCGACGGATGGAAGAAGGCGGTCAGACCTCTCTTGGACGTAAAGAGCTGATTATGCTTCGTAAAGAAGTGATTGAACAGAATAAGGCTGATATTATAGATTTTGAAATGTACTGGTTCAGACATGCGCAGAATAAGGAAGATCTCAATGAGTATAGTAGTATGATGGAACGGGCTAAGGAACTTGGTATAAAAGTGCTGTTATCCTGGCATGATTTTGAGGAGACACCTGATGATGAGAATCTACTCAGTGTTTTATTAGCTCAGGAAGAACAAGGAGCAGATGTGGCTAAGATTGCCGTCTACGCAAGAACTGAGCTTGACTCAGATCGATTGATGGGTATTTCCTCTAAAGCAAGTGAGGTGCTTCAAATACCCCATATTGCAATTTCAATGGGGGATATTGGAAAACGCTCGAGATATGATCGGAAGAATTCAAAGTCTTGTATGACTTTTGCACCAGTTCATGATCCAGCTGCTCCAGGGCAACTGTCTATTCTTGAGCTTCAGAAAAGATTAAGAGAAGTGTAGTGTAGTGATTTAGATAGTATAGGGGGAAGACTGTGTTAAAATACCAGAACCTGATCAATAAGATGACATTAGATGAAAAAATCAAGTATACTTCCGGGAAGGACACATGGAGAACAGAGGAATTAAGACATTTAGATATTCCTAAGATTACGCTCAGCGATGGTCCTCATGGACTCAGACACCAGGAAGAAGGGCGGGATCATCTGGGCATGAACGATAGCAATTCTGCAACCTGTTTTCCGCTCGCATGTCTTACTGCAGCTTCATTTGATGAGGAGCTTTTATTTGAAATGGGGCAGGCAATCGGTTATGAGGCACTTTGTCAGAATGTACAGGTTGTACTAGGACCAGGTGTGAATATCAAGAGGAATCCGCTTTGTGGAAGAAATTTTGAATATTTTTCTGAAGACCCTTTTCTTTCATCAAAGATGGGAACGGCATGGATTAAAGGTGTGCAGTCCATGGGGGTAGGAACCAGCCTCAAGCATTTTGCCCTTAACAATCAGGAAAAGAACAGAATGAAGTCAGATAGTCTTGTGGATAAAAAAGCGATGCATGATATTTACCTCAAATCCTTTGAAGGTCCCGTCAAAGATGGAAAACCATATACTGTGATGGGATCCTATAATTTAGTTGATGGGGTCTATGTATGTGAGCATAACTATCTACTGAAGGAAGTGCTGAGAAACAAATTCGGATTCGAAGGAGTTATCATGTCTGACTGGTCAGCAATCAATGACAAAGTAGCTTCACTAAAAGCTGGACTTGACCTGGAAATGCCAGGTGGAGCCCATTATTTTGATGAAGACGTCAAAGAAGCAGTACTGACTCAGAAGCTGGATGAACTTATTGTTGATCAGGCAGTGGATCGAATACTGGATCTTGTATTCAGAACACAAAACAACAGAGAAGAAATGATAAGGAAATATGGTGTATTAAGCAAAGATGCTGTGGATATCGAGAAGCACCATGAACTGGCAAGAAGAATTGCAAGAGAATCAATCGTTTTGCTGAAAAATGAGAAAAAATGCTTACCGCTTAAGAAAGAGAGCACAGAAAGAGTGATTGTCACAGGTGCTTTGGCGAAAAAAGCGAGATTCCAGGGGGCTGGAAGTTCGCATATCAATCCATACAAAGTGACTTCCCTTCTTGATGGTCTCAAGGAGAATAATATAGATCATACATTTTTTGAAGGATATTCGCTCATTGATGATGATGACAGCGATGTGCTGCAGAATGAAATCCTTTCTGACATCAGAGAAGAAGATATTATTCTGATTGCTGCAGGTCTTCCTGATGAGTATGAATCAGAGGGCTTTGACAGGGAACACATGAGACTTCCCAAGCAGCAGAATGAACTGATTGAAAAGCTCACGAAAAAGAGCAGGAATGTCGTGGTCATGATTTATGCGGGTGCCCCAGTGGAGATGCCATGGTTTAAGGATGCAGCAGCGATTCTTTATTTATACCTGCCTGGTCAGGCAGGTGGGGAAGCAGCGGCAGATATATTAACTGGTGCATATTGTCCTTCCGGGAAACTGCCTGAAACAATTCCAGTCCATTATGAGGATCATGTGACCTCAGATTTTTATGGAATAGAGAATTATCAGGTTGGATACAGAGAAGGGATCTATGTAGGATATCGCTATTTTGATAAAGCGGACAAAAAAGTTCTGTTTCCTTTTGGACATGGCTTATCCTATACAGAATTTCATTATGAAGATCTGAAGATTTCTCACAAAGAAATACATGATGATGTCAAAGAAGAAGTGACCATTTCATTTAGAATCCGGAATACTGGAGAAATGGAAGGGAAAGAAATTTCTCAGTTATATCTACAAAGAATGAATCAG
The DNA here is from genome assembly GCA_035469845.1 of Proteiniclasticum sp. Taxonomy (GTDB): domain Bacteria; phylum Bacillota; class Clostridia; order Clostridiales; family Clostridiaceae; genus Proteiniclasticum. The sequence goes on from DATIRH010000097.1 coordinate 3,474, forward strand.
GATGGATACTCGGTCGTAAAATCTCTTAAGGGATTTGTAAAGACCTCATTAAAGCCAGGGGAAGAGAAACTTGTTCAGATAAAGCTTCGTGCTGAAGATTTTTATGAGTATGATCTTCAACTTGAAAAAGAAGTGCTCTATGGTGGAGAATACCTGATCCATATCGGATCGTCTTCCCAGGATCTCAGATTATCTGCAGGGATCAGTGCAAGTGGTATTACGCTGAAAAAAAATGCTATACCTGAATTCTATATCAGTCCAAAGGGAAAACCATCTAGAAGTGACTTTGAACAGTTGAAGGAAATTAAGATGGAGGAAACCGCAATTGGAAAACCTTACACAGTCGATAATTCTTTGTATGAAATGAAGGATTCATTGCAGATGAAAATCATCATGAGAATTTTGAACAAAATGCTAGCAGATACCAGTGGTGTGAAAAGTGAAAAAGATGAGGCATATAAAGTGATGCACTCCATGTTCATGCATACTCCTATAAAGAGGCTGTCCTTGGTATCCCCAGATAAAATGCCGAAGTATCTCGGAGAGTCCATTGTCCATATTGCGAATGGGGAGTTTCTTAAAGCGGCGAAAAAAGCGAGAGAAAAAAAGTAGGATTCAAGAAAGAAAGATTGGGCTTATAATCAAAAGAAACCTGAGAGATACACTTTGGACCGCTCCTTGTCAAGTAGACAGTGTAAAATAACAGAAAATAGGTTATTGAGTTCCATCACTTTGATGGGACTCATTTTTTATGCTGCATTTTCCAGGATAGCACGATAGGACATCGGGGCCAGTATATCGAGCTTTCTCTGTCTGCGTTCATAGTTGTAGGTATGGATAAACTT
>DATIRH010000098.1:0-14949 GCA_035469845.1 Proteiniclasticum sp.
ACAGGATTTACACCTGTTTCCCTGCTTTTATGGTAAATTAATCAATATATTGTGTTGTTATAGCTATCATGATACTACATGTTGTGCTATCCGTAAACAATTTTTTAGGTCAAATGAAAATATATGGATCAGAGAACGAATTCTTCCGGGGCTAAAATTGTTATTCTACCAGCCTCAATACGAATGAGCTCATCTCGTTCCATATTAGACAGTTCACGGGATACAGAAGGTCTGGCAACTTTAATGATTTCGCTGATTTCTATTTTTTTGTGTCTCATCTTAAAAGTGGTGTTTCCGGCAATTTCAATTTCTCTTGAAAGATAAATCATAAGTCTGGATCGCACGTCATGATGAGCAAGGATTTTGATTTTGTTTTTCAGGACGAAGATATGATTGGATAAAAAGGTCAGATAGTTTATGTTAAAGGTTTTACTTCTTTCCAGCATGGATCTCATCTGTTCGAATGATATGAAAAGAACAGTGCTTTTTGAAGAAGTGACCAGCGTAAAAGGATATTTCGCCTGACTGGTGAAGAGCAGCGGAGCACCAAAGCAGTCTCCGTGTCTGAAAACATTTATGGTCAGCGCATCTCCGTCCAGTCCATATTGCTGAATCGTCAGATTGCCTTCCAGAACAAATCCGATGGTGTCACAGTCTTCTTTCTCTTCGATGACTATCGTATCCTTCTCGTAGGTTTCCTGTACACAGCTGGTAAGATCCAGTATATCTCTGATTTCTTCTTCACTCATATTTTGGAACAAGGAGTTTTTTCTTAAGTTTTCCATGTTGATTTCCATTATGTAACCTCGCTATCTTTCGTTTACTATGTGTATCATCTGGGTGCATGAGTATATAGACTCCTATGATCTGTTTCTGGAATCAGTTAAAAAGAATCTACTTAAAACCAAATAATTATTAAAAGTGTAACAGATGTTACAGTTTTTACTTTCCTGTTCTATTATAATCAATTTTGTAATCCTAGTAAACAACTCAGAATTAATATGTGACAAATCGCCCTGATTATTAAGTTATATGATTGATAGGTTGATTTATAAGATTTGTGCAATTATGTATCAAATACGACCATACATATTAGTAAATTGAAACTTAGGATAGTATGAAAGAGTATTTCAGCTGATGCTGAGATATAAAAACAATAGAAACAGTTATAATTTTAAGGAGGATAAGTTTATGTCAACTAATGTTAAACAGTCCATGTTCTGTTTTCAGTGTCAAGAAGCAGCAAAGGGGACCGGTTGCGAAATCATCGGTGTCTGCGGGAAAAATCCGGAAGTAGCAAATCTTCAGGATCTTCTGATCTATACACTGAAAGGTATTTCACAGATTGTTGTAAGAGGTAATCTGAATGTACCATCAATCAGTGAAATCAATCATGAGGTGATGAATTCACTCTTCATGACCATCACCAACGCAAACTTTGATGAAGATGCCATAGAAAATCAGATCAATAAAATGATCGGTCATAGAGAAGAACTTAAAACTCTGGCGAATTTAGATAAATATACTGATGCAGCTTCATTCATAGTGACTGATAGAGCGTCCATGCTGAAAAAAGCGGAGCTTGTTGGTGTACTTTCCACAAAAGATGAAGATGTAAGATCTTTAAGAGAACTTATCATATACGGCTTAAAAGGAATGGCTGCATATGCACATCATGCTTTGAATATTGGTAAAGAAAATCAGAACATTTACGGATTCTCCTATGAAGCACTGGCTGCTACACTTGATAATTCATTGAGTGCTGATGATCTAGTTGCACTGACACTAAAGACAGGAGAGCTTGGTGTAAGTGCTATGGCGCTTCTTGATGATGCGAATACTTCCATGTTCGGTAATCCTGAAATGACAGAAGTGAACATCGGTGTAAGCAACAAGCCTGCTATATTGGTATCGGGACATGATCTTACTGACCTGATGCAGCTTCTTGAGCAGACAAAGGGAACAGGAGTGGATGTCTATACACACAGTGAAATGCTTCCTGCTCATTACTATCCTGAATTCAAGAAGTTTGATAATTTTGTAGGAAACTACGGTAACGCATGGTGGAAACAGGTTGAAGAGTTTGAATCTTTCAACGGACCGATTCTCTTTACAACAAACTGCATTGTTCCACCAAGAAACGAAACGTTAAGAAATAGAATATTTACTACAGGTGCTTCAGGTTATCCTGGATGCGCACATATAGAAGCGGATGAAAATGGAGTGAAGGACTTCTCATCCATTATTGAAATGGCGAAGACGCTGGAAGCGCCAACAGAAATTGAAACTGGAAAAATCGTCGGAGGATTTGCTCATGCTCAGGTAACTGCCCTGGCTGACAAGGTAGTTGATGCAGTAAAGAGTGGTGCGATCAGAAAGTTTGTGGTAATGGCGGGCTGCGACGGTAGATCGAACAGCAGAAACTACTATACAGAATTTGCTGAAAAGCTTCCAAAAGATTCCGTGATTCTCACGGCTGGTTGCGCGAAATACAGATACAACAAACTTGAGCTAGGAGATATCAATGGCATTCCTAGAGTGCTTGATGCTGGACAGTGTAATGATTCCTACTCCCTTGTTGTCATCGCATTGAAGCTCAAGGAGATCTTTGGACTGGACGATCTGAATGATCTTCCAATCGCATACAATATTGCATGGTATGAACAGAAAGCTGTCATAGTGCTGCTTGCACTGTTGTATCTTGGTGTCAAGAATATTCATCTTGGACCAACACTGCCTGCATTCCTTTCTCCGAATGTAGCTAATGTTCTAGTAGATAAATTCGGTATCAGCCCGATCGGTGAAGTCGATGAGGACATCGAAGTACTGATGGCTTAATACCCGAGAAAATAACCTGATATATATAGAAGTTCCCTGAGAGAGCAGGTCTTGTACGCTCTTTCAAGGGAACTTTTTTATATCTGCCTGAAAAAGCAGTCTATCAAAGATTTTTGATATGTTGTATGATAAGGGATAGATAAAACCACGAAGGAGAAATCGTTTTGAATATCATAACAGTTGAAAATATATCAAAGAATTTTGGAGAAAAGAAGCTTTTTGAAGAAGTGACTTTGACTCTTTTAGATACAGATAAAATAGGAATCATAGGCATCAATGGAACAGGCAAATCCACTCTCTTGAAGGTCATCGCAGGGGTAATTCCGTCCGATACAGGCTCAGTGCAGCGAGTCGGTAACGCAAGGATCATGTATCTGTCCCAGGAACCTGATTTCAATGAAGAACTTACTGTTCTGGATCAGGTTTTCAGCGGAGATATCGAGGAGCTTAGGACCTTAAGGGCTTATGAGGACGCATTAAGAAAAACGGAGAAGGATCCTCTAAGCAAGAAGTTTCAGGAGCAGCTGATCAAGCTCACAGGGAAAATGGATGCGCTGGATACATGGTCTCTGGAATCTGAAGCGAAGACGATTCTGACGAAACTTGGCATCACTGAATTTGACAAAAAGATCGGAGAATTGTCCGGAGGTCAGAAAAAGAGAGTGGCCATGGCCACTTCTCTGATCACGCCCTGCGACCTTCTGATTCTGGATGAACCTACGAATCATATAGACAACGATACGGTTGCTTGGCTGGAGGGGTATCTTAAGGACAGAAGGGGTGCACTTCTTATGGTGACCCATGACAGATACTTTCTTGAAAGAGTGACCAACAGGATTCTTGAAATAGATCGAGGTTCTGTATACAGCTATCCTGTCAATTATTCCAAATTTCTGGAGATGAAAGCCATGAGGCAGGGACTCCAGGAAGTAGCTGACAGAAAGAGAAAAAAACTCCTGGAAAGCGAACTGGCATGGATCAGAAAAGGAGCCAAAGCTAGAACTACAAAACAGAAGGCGAGAATCGATAGATTTGAGGACCTGAAAAACCAGGAGTCTTATACTGAAGGATCAGATGTGGAGATCAAAACGGTCTCGAGCAGATTAGGAAAGAAGATCATAGAAATAAACTCTATTTCCAAAGCCTATGAAGATCTGATTCTCATGAAGGACTTCAGCTATAATGTGCTGAAGGACGACCGTATCGGCATCATCGGAGAAAACGGCATCGGAAAATCCACTTTCCTGAAGATGATAGCAGGGCTCATAGAACCAGACAGCGGAAATATAGACATCGGTGAAACGGTGAAGATTGCCTATCTCTCCCAGGAATATACCATCATGGATGAAGAGATGAGAGTCATTGAGTTCATCAAAGAGGCTGCGGAAATCATTGATACAGAGGACGGACAGGTAACAGCATCGCAGATGCTTGAAACATTCCTGTTTCCGCCTGAAGAGCAGTGGACAAAAATCAGTCGCTTGTCCGGCGGCGAAAAAAGAAGGCTTATGCTCCTGAGAATTCTCATGGAAAAACCCAATGTGATTCTTTTGGATGAACCTACCAATGATCTTGACATCGCCACACTCTCAGTGCTGGAAGACTATCTGGAAAGTTTTCCAGGTGCAGTGATTACAGTTTCACATGATCGTTATTTTTTAGATCGTGTAGCAGAGAAAATATTTTCTTTCGAGGGAGATGGAGGGGTTCAAATTCTATTTGGAAACTATTCAGATTACGAAGAAAAGAAAGCTTTGGAAGATAAAGAAGAAGAGGACAAAAAGGATAAGACGTCGACTGCAAAACCGAGGAATAAAGAGAAGTCCAAGAAGTTCTCCTACAAGGAACAGCGGGAGTTTGATGGAATTGATGATAGAATAGCGGACCTGGAACAGAAATTGGAAGACATTGACGGAAAAATCGAGAAATACGCTACGGATTTCGAGAAATTGAATACGCTGATGGAAGAAAAAAATGCGATTGAAAAGGAGCTAGAGGAAGCCATGGAGAGATGGACCTTTCTCAATGAGCTGGCTGAAGAGCTTGGCCTTGATCAGTAGTGAAAAAAGACAGGGAGAAGACTTGTGTGCACTTACACAGTCTTCTCCCTATTTCATATAAATTCATGCAAAATAAAAAAGGATCACAAGTGATCCTTGATTAAATGAAGATTCTATTCTTCTTCGTTGTTTACAGGAGTGATGTTGAACTTCTTGTTGAAACGATCTACTCTACCACCAACATCAACATTCTTCTGCTTACCTGTGAAGAATGGATGGCACTTCGAGCATATTTCAACTTTAAGTTCGTCCTTTACTGAACCAGTAACGAATGTGTTTCCACATGCACACTTAACAACAGCTTCTGAGTTGTAATTTGGATGTATGCCTTCTTTCATTTAATTCACCTCAATTTCATCTTTTTTTAACTATTCAATTCTAACACTAAGAAATAGAGGCGTCAACAATAATATAGATTATGAGAGTGGTAGGTGTTATAATATATTGGGTATTAAGAAGTTAGGAGAATTATAAAATGAGTAAACTTTATTTCAGATACGGAGCAATGAACTCTGGAAAGTCCACGAACCTGATGCAGGTCGCTTATAATTATGAAGAAAGAGGGATGAAGGTCAAGATTTTCAAGCCTCAAGTGGATGCAAAGGGTGGAAACCAGCTTGTATCCAGATTAGGCGTGGTTAGAACGGCTGATTTCGCTGTAAGAGATGAGGACAATCTCTATGAAGTAACAGAAAAGTGGATTCAGAGTGAAGGAAAAATCAGTTGTATTCTGGTTGATGAAGCGCAATTTTTAAGAGCAAGACACATTGATGAACTTCTCAAAGTTGCAGTTATTCTTAAGGTGCCTGTGATATGCTATGGATTGAGAACAGATTTTCTCATGAATGGCTTTGAAGGCAGTGAGAGACTGCTTCTTCTTGCACATAGCATTGAAGAGCTGAAAACAATCTGCACCTGTGGAAAGAAGGCACTCTTGAATGGAAGAAAAATCAATGGAGAATTCGTCTTTGAAGGTGCACAGGTTGCCATAGATATGGTTGGAGATGTGGAATATCAGTCATTATGCGCGGACTGCTATTTTAAGTACAGAAAAAAAGCGAATGAAAAGAATAAGTTAAAATAAGGATTTGGTGAATAGATGAGAAATACAACAGTTGGAGGACAGGCGGTTATTGAGGGCGTCATGATGAGAGGCCTTAAAGGGATTGCCACTGCTGTGAGAAACCCGGAAGGGAATATTGTGGTGAATCATGATCATACAGTTCCTCTTTCACAGAAATATAAGATGCTGCGCTGGCCTTTGATACGAGGGGCTGTAGCACTGGTTGATTCCATGAAAATAGGAATCAAAAGCTTAAACTGGTCAGCATCCATATTCGGTGAAGATGAGGAACCGTCAAAATTCGATCGATTTTTAAAAGAAAAATTCGGTGAAAAAGGCGAAAAAATCATTGAATCCATAACAATGATCTTCAGTCTAAGTTTAAGCATATTGCTGTTTTTTGTGGTGCCTACGCTGATAACTGGTCTACTAAGAAGTTATGATCTGCCTCATCTGGGTTTGAACGCCATAGAAGCTGTCATTCGTCTGAGTATCTTTATCGGGTATCTTTACGGAATCAGTAAAATGAAAGATATCTACAGAGTGTTTCAGTACCATGGTGCAGAACATAAAGCGATAACCTGCTATGAAAACGAGCTGGAACTGACAGTAGACAACGCCAGGAGCTGCACAAGATTTCACGAGAGATGTGGCACGAACTTCATGTTTCTTGTCATGGCTGTGAGTATTGTTGTATTCAGTTTTACTGGATGGACAAATCCTCTTATGAGAATAGTGATTAGAATACTATTACTTCCTCTTATTTCAGGAATCACTTATGAAATACTAAGATGGCTAGGCAGGACAAAAGGACCTATTCAGAAGATGGTCGCTTATCCTGGCATGATGCTTCAAAGACTCACAACGAAGGAACCTCTGGATGATATGCTGGAAGTTTCTATCAGAGCCTTGAAGGAAGCAGAAGGGTTGGTATAATGCTTACAATTGGTGATGCGGTGAAGCTTGCAGTGGAAAGACTGAAAGAGGTTTCAGATACTCCATCTTTAGATGGCAGAGTTCTTTTAAAAGAAGTGCTGAAAGAAGATGAAGTGTTTCTTCTGACACATCGGGAGACAATCTTAAACGATGTGGAAGAAAGTGACTACCTGCGTAAGCTTGCTTTAAGAGAAAAAGGTATGCCCATCGCTTATATAACGGGATACAAGGAATTTATGGGTTTTCGTTTCAAAGTGAATGAGAATACGCTGATTCCTAGACCTGATACAGAGATTGCGGTCGAGACAGCCATAGAGGCCATAAAAACAAAGAAGTACAAGAAGGTGCTGGACTTATGTTCAGGATCCGGAGCCATCGGATTATCCATCGCAGGAATATTGGAATTTACAAATGTTACACTTTCTGATATAAATAAAGGGGCCATTTCGGTCTCTAAAGAAAATGCGGAGCAAATGGATGTAGTGGATCGGGTAAAATTTATTGAATCTGATCTTTTCGAAAAGATCGATGAAAAATATGATCTCATTGTAAGCAATCCTCCTTATATCAATGAAAAAGACATGGAAGTATTGTCCGTGTCTGTGAAGGAATATGAACCTCATCTGGCTCTTTATGGAGGGATGACGGGTCTGGATTTTTATGAAAAGATCACGAAAAATGCAAGAGAACATCTGGCTGAGAATGGTATGCTGATTTTTGAAATCGGCTATGACCAGAGTCAAGAGGTGGAAAATATGTTAAAAGACAATGGATTTAAAAATATAATAACGCTGAAAGATCTTTCAGGTCATCATCGCGTAGTTTCAGGAGAACTAATTCCGGAAACTTAGCTTACTGACGTTAATTTTCGAATCAGTTAAATAAAGGAGAGAAAATAATGTTAGATAGATTAAGTTTTGTAGAGGGTAAGTATGAAGAGCTTACCATGCGTATTAGTGATCCAAGTGTAATTGCTGACCAGGAAAACTGGCAGAAGCTTGTTAAAGAGCATTCTGATCTTGAAGCGATTGTAATGAGATATCGTGAATTCAAAGGACTAAAGGAAGAACTGGATGCGAATATGGAAATGCTTCAGTCTGAAGATGATCAGGAAATGAGAGAAATGATCAATGAAGACGTAAGAAAAATAAAGGCGCAGCTGGAGACCATCGAGTCTGAACTACAGATCATGCTTCTTCCAAAGGACCCTAATGATGACAAGAATGTATTCGTTGAAATCCGTGGAGGCGCGGGCGGTGACGAGGCCGCTTTGTTCTCCCACAGTTTATACCGAATGTATACAAAATATGCTGAAAGCAAGAAATGGAAAGTCGAAATCATGAGTCTGAATGAAACAGACATCGGTGGATTCAAGGAAGTTGTATTCATGGTCAAAGGAAAGGGTGTATATTCACTGATGAAATATGAATCAGGAGTACATAGAGTCCAGAGAGTTCCAGATACAGAAAGTTCTGGTAGAATCCATACATCTACAGCAACGGTAGCTGTGCTTCCTGAAGTGGATGAAGTGGATGTACAGATCAACATGAATGAAATCAGAGTCGATGTGTACAGATCGTCAGGTAATGGTGGGCAGTCCGTTAATACGACAGATTCAGCTGTCCGTGTCACTCATATTCCTTCGGGTCTTGTGGTGGCAGTTCAGGATGAAAAATCACAGCTGAAGAACAAAGAAAAAGCCCTTAAAATATTAAGGTCGAGACTATATGAAATTGCAGAACAGGAAAGACATAAGGGTATAGCGGATGAAAGAAGATCTCAGGTAGGTACGGGGGATCGTTCCGAAAGAATCAGAACTTACAATTATCCACAGGGTAGAGTGACAGATCACAGAATCAATCTGACGCTGTATAAACTGGAAGCCTTTTTAAATGGTGATATGGAAGAAATGTTTGATTCCCTTATCAGATATGACCAGGCGGAAAAACTGAAAGCTCTGGGTAATAGAGACAATTAATGTGGAGGGGGCAGTTTTACTGTCCCCATTTTTGGAGAAAAAAATGGAAACAATGAAAGTGAATTTCGAAAATAGAATAGATATGGATGCAATAAACAGAGGTGCTGAAATCATAAAAAATGGAGGCGTTGTAGCCTTTCCGACAGAAACAGTCTATGGCCTTGGTGCAGATGCACTGAACAAAGAAGCTGTGAAAAAGATTTTTGAAGCGAAAGGAAGACCTCAGGACAATCCTCTGATCATTCATGTAGCAGACTTTGATCTCTCAGCTTATGCAGCAGAAATTCCGGAAAAAGCCCAGGAAATGATGAATGAATTCTGGCCGGGACCGCTGACAATCATTCTGAAGAAGACAGACCTTATTCCCATGGAGACCAGTGCAGGGCTTCAAACGGTTGGAATCAGAATGCCTTCAAATGAAACTGCCAGGCTTCTGATCAAAGCTTCGGGCTGTCCTATCGCAGCACCTTCTGCGAATATATCAGGGAAACCCAGTCCTACGAATTTCTTTCGATGTGTAGAAGACCTTGACGGTAAAGTGGACATGATCATCGGTGATGGGAGTTCTATTGTGGGTCTTGAATCCACCATAGTGGATTACAGTGTTTCTCCTCCACGCCTGTTACGTCCGGGTTACATCACTTATGATGACCTTCTTAAAATTGATCAGCAAATCGTTTATGATGAGGCCATGACAAGAGCTGATGAGAAGGAAATACCCAAAGCGCCTGGGATGAAATATCGACACTATGCGCCAAAAGCTCCATTATTTATCATCACTGGAGACAGTGAAATGGTGAAGAAGCGGATCGTCGAGTTATCGAAAAGCCATCAGAAACTTGGTGAAATTGTGGGGATTCTTGCTCCAAAAGAGCGAGAGAAGATGTATAATATAGAGAATATCAGGTTCATTTCTTTAGGAAGTGAGAAAAATTCCTCGGAAATAGCAAGAAATCTTTTCGAAGGATTGAGGACTTTTGATGATCTGAATGTTGATGTGATTTTAGCGGAGGGCTTTTCTGAGGAAGGTGTCGGAGTGGCAATCATGAATCGGTTAAAAAAAGCATCCGGATTCAATATAGTTGAGGTGTAAACATGAAAGTATTATTTATCTGTACGGGAAATACTTGTAGAAGTCCCATGGCGGAAGTGGTTTTTAATGAAACCTATCAAAAAGCGAATGCGACCTCTCGCGGACTGTTTATTCAAAGAGGTAGTGCAATTTCCAAGGAAGCAAAGGAAATACTTATTAGAGAATATGGATATGATGAGGATAGGGAAGCAGAAGAGTTAATGGATGTCGACTTAGCAGATGCAGAATACATCATCACCATGACAGAGGCTCAAAAAAGAGAAGTGAAGAGGCGTTACGGTGGAGAGAGGGTTTATACCCTAAAAGAGCTTGCGGGCGAAACAGGCGATGTTTTAGACCCCTACGGCATGGATGAAGAGGAGTATCTCAGGACTTTCAGTGAAATCAGGAGATTAATCCATTTGATTAAAGAGTTCGAAGAATTCAGGAGGTAAAAATGAAAATAGCAATTGGTTCAGACCACGGTGGAGTAGGATTAAAAGAGTCAGTAAGGGAGCATCTGGAGAAGAAGGGATATGTTGTCAAAGACTTTGGCACTTATACAAGAGAATCCTGTGACTACCCGGATATCTCGGAAATTGTCGCTTTGAATGTAGTTGACAAAAAATATGATTTTGGTATTCTTATATGCGGAACCGGAATCGGGATCGGCATTGCAGCAAACAAGGTGAAGGGTGTCAGAGCCGCTCTGTGTCATGACACATTCAGCGCGCATGCATCCAGAGAACATAATAATGCGAATATCCTTACTATGGGTGAAAGGGTCATTGGACAAGCACTAGCCCTGGATATCGTAGATACATTTTTAGGTGCAGAATTTGAAGGCGGAAGACATCAGTCACGAATTGATAAAATCACTCAACTGGAAGAAAAATATTTAGAACTTGAGGAGGAAAATTAATGAGCAGAATAGTTGAGATCAATCATCCATTGGTATTGCATAAATTAGCTATCATAAGGGATAAGAACACAGGCTCCAAGGAATTCAGGGAAGTGGTGGAAGAAATTTCTACGCTTATCGCTTATGAGGTGACAAGAGATCTGCCTATGGAAGATGTAGATATAGAGACTCCTGTAGCGGTAGCTCATTGTAAAATCATTACAGGTAAAAAATTAGCCATCGTACCTATTTTAAGAGCCGGAATCGGCATGGTAGATGGAATGCTCAAGCTAGTTCCTGCTGCAAAAGTCGGACACATAGGGCTATACAGAGACGAAAGCACACTTCAGCCTGTGGAATATTTCTGTAAATTACCAAAGGACATTGAAGAAAGAGAAGTCATCGTAGTGGATCCCATGCTTGCGACAGGTGGGTCAGCCATCGATGCAATAAACATGCTGAAGAAAAGAGGTGCCAAAAGCATCAAGTTTGTCGGTATAGTGGCCGCTCCTGAAGGGATAAAAGCTCTTTCAACAAAGCATCCTGATGTTGATATTTTCATCGCTGCTATTGATGAGAAACTCAATGAACATGGATACATCGTTCCAGGCCTTGGAGATGCTGGAGACAGACTGTTCGGCACAAAATAAAATTCGTGATGAATAAATCCTGAAAAATAATATGCTCCTTTATTGCAGCAGGTTTTGAATGAACCTGTCTGTCGTAAAGGAGTTTTTTCATGATCAGGGAAAAAAACTCTAGGGCACCAGATATCAGAATCATGAACTGGAAATCTATATTCATGAGAAGGCTGATTCGAAGGTTGAACAGTCTCAACATGTTTACGGATTATTGAATGAACGGAAATCAGGAAGTGTATTTTGATAGGCTATGTTGATAGAACATATCAAGTGGATAGCTGAATTATTTTGAATTATTTTTCGTGAAAAACCCTTGAAATATAATCCTCTAGGCTATATACTAGTCTTTGTCAGTTCATTTACTGGTAAGGCTCAATGAGAGAGCAGCTGATCTTTAATCGGCAGGTTGATGGGTTTAATTCCATTCACCAGCTCCACATTCAGGAGGAGTACCCAAGTGGCCAAAGGGGGCAGACTGTAAATCTGTTGCAAGTTGCTTCAGTGGTTCGAATCCACTCTCCTCCACCATAAAAGACACAATTGTTTCAATTGCTGTCTTTTTTTATGAAAAAAATTGAATACTCTTATCAAGAGAGGTGGAGGGAATGGGCCCTGTGAAACCCGGCAACCTGTAGAAATACGTGGTGCCAATTCCTGCAGCAATTAGCTGCAAGATAAGAGAGATGTAGAATTAACGACACCTCTTCTTATTGCGAAGAGGTTTTTTATTTGTCCAAAAAAAAGGAGGAAAAAAATGAAAAGATTATTTACTTCAGAATCTGTAACAGAAGGACATCCGGATAAAATCTGTGACCAGATATCCGATGCCATATTAGACAGTATCCTTGAACAGGACCCGAAGGCTAGAGTTGCCTGTGAAACAGCAGTGACTACAGGCATGGTGCTGGTCATGGGAGAAATCACCACAAGCTGTTATGTGGATATCCCTAAAATTGTCAGAAAAACCGTTACTGAAATCGGATATGTTCGTGCGAAGTACGGTTTTGATGCCGAAACATGCGCTGTACTCACTTCAATTGATGAGCAGTCTCCAGATATCGCTCAGGGGGTTAATGCCTCTCTAGAGAGCCGTGAGGGTGACCATGATGCAATGCTTCAGATTGGAGCAGGAGACCAGGGTATGATGTTCGGATTTGCCACCAATGAAACAGAAGATTACATGCCTATGCCGATCAATCTAGCGCAAAAGCTGGCCAGAAGGCTTGCGGAAGTAAGAAAGAATGGGACGCTGATCTATCTGAGACCAGATGGAAAAACCCAGGTGACTATAGAATATGATGAAATGGATCAGCCTGTGCGAGTGGAAGCTGTTGTTGTTTCAACGCAGCACAGCTCTGTGGTGACACAGGAGGAAATCAGAAAAGATATTATCGAACATGTGATCAAGGCTGTAGTGCCTGAGCATCTGATGGATGATGATACGAAGATCTATGTTAATCCGACTGGGAAGTTCATCGTCGGAGGACCACAGGGAGATTCAGGATTAACTGGAAGAAAAATCATCGTTGATACCTATGGTGGATACGGAAGACACGGCGGAGGAGCTTTCTCAGGAAAGGATCCAACAAAGGTGGACAGATCCGCAGCTTATGCAGCGAGATGGGTTGCTAAGAATCTTGTGGCAGCAGGCGTTGCAGACAAGATTGAGATTCAGCTGAGCTATGCCATTGGTGTAGCAAAACCAATCTCCATTGAAGTGTTCACATTCGGAACCGAAAAAGTAACTCATGAGCGTATCATTGAAGTGATCGGCAAGATATTCGACCTCAGACCTGGTGCAATCATCAGAGACCTGGATCTTCAAAAACCGATCTATAGAAAAATAGCAGCATATGGTCACTTCGGAAGAGATGACCTGGATCTGACATGGGAAAAGCTGGATAAGGTGGAAGAAATCAGAAAGCTTCTACCGGAATTAGCATAAGATAGACAAGAAGCCGGGAAATCTGCTTCAGGTCAATACTTTAAGTATAAACAATCAGAAAGCCTCAGTCGCTCTACCAATAAGAGTGAACTGAGGCTTTTCTTGTCGATACTGTATTGTTTTATCAGTTTTTAACCTGTAGAAGAATGTAGAAGTTGATATAGTCATAATCAAGTCGGTCTTCATCGGACTTTCTTCCGGCAAGTTCTCTGAGCATCAGTTTGACAGAAACCTTGTCATTTTCTTTCAGGATGATGGAGTCTTCATATGAAATCTGACTCTTTTCCATTTTATCTTCGTTTTCTTTTACGATTGTCATGATATCCTCTGACAGATCTTCATCCATAAGCACTTCTTCATTCATTTTAATAATAAGATTTGTCACATCTTTCAGCTCTAAGGTTATACCGTTGGTCTCTTCAGTTATCGTATTGAAATTGACCGTATAGAGATAATCATACCCCTTTATATCCATGGCACTTCTTTCCATTTCTGTACTTAGATAGACGTAGTCCGTTTCGGCATAACTATAGTAATCCTCTCTCTCAAACCCGAACACCCTTTCAAAATCCTGATATTCGAAATCCTCATCGATATATTTTATCTTACTCGGATCTCTCACGTCAAAAAAGTTGACGATGCTGGAGATGTTTCTGCGGTCGTCCTCAGGAACGTTCGTACCGGGCTGTATAGTTCCTGACTGAAGCATGTCGTTCTTCTCCAGGAGGGCGGTAAACCTCTGATTCTGGCTGAAGCTGGATACACTGAAAGCGGATAAAGGTCCCAGTATGGATACCAGCGCGAAAATCGACAAGGTTACAGGTATGAATATATTGGAAAGTTTTCTTTTTACGATAAAGTAGACCATGATGAGCAGTACCCAGATACCCAGCAGCACGATAAAGTATCTGTTTTCAGTCACTCCGTATTGTGCGATTCTCTTTCCGATCGACATGAACATCATTGCCAGAATAGGAAGCAGAATCCTAGGAAACCAGGTTCTGAAGAGCTGTGCCACTTTGTTTTCTTCTAGAATCGGCGTGGTGAAGAATATAACTGCAGCTGATAGCACGGAGTACCAGATAACTAGATTAGACACCAGTCCTCGAGGCCACTCCTGTGTTACGAGGATCTTTACGAAATAAACATAAAGGATGCCTGTATAGATGGTGATCAGCGGAATCACAATATAGAGGAGGAGTATTTTAAGTGCTGTCGAATAGGGATAATCTCTATAAGATTCCTCTTTCCTAGGAAGTTTGGATAAAAACATCAATGCGCCGAAGATGAAGGTCACCATCAGGAAGAAATAAAAGTACCATTTTCCCTCGATATCTGCATCGAATAAAGCGTTAATGGTGAAAATAATTGCGGATATACCGAAATAAAGTACACCGGAATAGAGGACAGTGATGAAGAATCCGTAAAAGATTCTGATGACATAGGGCTCATAATCCTCATTTTCCTTTAATTTCAGTGTATAAAAAATGGTGATGATCAGTGTCAGTATCAATC
>DATIRH010000099.1:0-3172 GCA_035469845.1 Proteiniclasticum sp.
TCTGAAAGGTTATGTCCATACACTTCTTCTGGAGTATGAGGATGCTTTGGCATCCTATGAGAAAGCCACAGAAAAAGAAGGGGCGCTTCCCGAATTCTATTTCTACACTGCGAATAGTCTAAGACTGATGAAAAGAAGTGAAGAAGCTCTTAAAGAGTATGAAAAAGCCATTGCCATGGATGAGAAGGACTTTTTCTACCGTTACCACATGTCAAATTATCTGAGAGAATTAGGAAAGCATGAAAAGGCCATTAATGCCATGGATGCCCTTCTTGGAGAAGATCCGTCAAGATATGACTATTATTTCCATAAGGCCAATAGTCTGCGTTCTTTAGGAAATCATGAGGAAGCGATTCTCGCCATGGACAAAGCCATTCTATCTGACCCCGTGAATTCGCTGTACATTTTTCATAAAGCCCAGTCGCTTCATCTGATGAATCGTCTGGATCAGGCGAAAGAGCTTCTTCTAGAAGCATTGTCCATGAAAAAGAGCGCTGTCTATGAAGCGGAACTGAATAAGGTGGAAAAGGGACTGAACATGATATAGCAGCCTAATCCAAAGAATACATATTTTGCAATTATCGTGTGATGGAAAAGCAGAAAGTGAAGCGGATAGAAAAAGGAGAGAATGAAATGGAAGGACTGAAGATCCATGACAGTTTTTATGAAAGGCTCAAGATAGGTAGCTTTCGTGGAAGAGTTCACAGCGTATTTCAGAAAGCCATCAATATCATGGATGAACAGGAAATTCTCTATACGATTCTATCCAGTGAGATGGATGAAGGTCCCATGGCGGTTCACGTGAATGAAGAGAATCTTTCCTCTCTTGGCATCGGAGTGCACGATTTTGTGCAGGGGGATGAAAATCAATTAACCCTAGGGAAAATAACATTCCAGGTAAATAACATCCCATTCTATCAGCTTCCACGCAGTGAATTCAGACCATCACGCTATCTGAGAAGCAATATGGAGAAAGTGAGAAATCAGCTTGAAGAAATGAAAGAGGTAGAGAAATCTCCATATGATAAAGAAGTGAACAGGATTCTTCATGAGCGCATCGCTTCTCTGAAACTTGCATTCATGGAGGAAGAGGAGAAGGGGATTCTAGAGAGTTCCATGTCGCTCATAGGTCTTGGTCCTGGTCTTACCCCCAGTGGAGACGATGTTCTCCTAGGGATCCTATCTGTTCTGAATTTGAAAAACCATCGTTATGAAAAATTCAGACCTCTGTTTGAGAAAGTCATACAAAGTGCGTATGAGGAGACCAATATCCTAAGCTACTATGGATTAAGAAGAGCCAATGACGGATTCATCCGTCAGGATATAACAGATTTCACCGTCGCAATGATTGAAAAAGAGAATATTGAGCAAGAACTTGAAAAAATACTTCAGATTGGACACAGTTCGGGTCAGGACATAACCTATGGCATCATGACCCTTCTTGAAATCATCTGGACAAAGGAAAAAGGAGTGTAAAAATGGCTATTAAAACCATAATAAGAAAGAATACCTATTTTGATTCTGTATCCCTCATGACCCTATCCGCAAAGGCCAACAGTGTGGAGGGTGTGAAACAGGTGAATATCGCCATGGGTACAACCATGAATAAAGACGTGCTGAAAAATACAGGACTTCTGCAGAAAGAAGCAGAAGATGCAAAACCGGGAGATCTCCTCATCGTCATTGAAGGCGAAGAGGGATATGAAATGGATACATTGCTGAAGAACGTCGAAGAAGTGATGGAAAGAAAAAACCAGCAGGAAGACGATAAAGAAGTCACCTACAGCAGTATTGAAGCTGCAGTGAAGCAGCATCAAGAGGCTAAGGTGGCAGTGATCTCAGTTCCTGGACCCTATGCGGCAAGAGTTGCAGGGAAAGCCTTGAGAGAAGGACTGCATGTCATGATGTTCAGTGATAATGTATCACTGGAAGATGAGATTGCCCTAAAGAAGGAAGCCCATGAAAAAGGTCTTCTGATGATGGGACCAGATTGCGGAACAGCCATTTTAAACGGTAAGGGACTATGCTTTGCCAATGAGGTCAGAAGAGGTTCCATCGGAATCGTGGCAGCATCTGGTACAGGAGCCCAGGAAGTCAGTGTCAGAGTCCACGACTTTGGTGGAGGTGTGTCTCATCTTATCGGAACGGGCGGAAGAGATCTTTCTAAGGAAGTAGGGGGAATCATGATGCTTGATGGCATCAGAGCACTTCAGGAAGATGAAGACACGAAGATCATCATTCTGGTATCGAAGCCTCCTGCGAAGGAAGTTGCAGATAAAATCTACGAAGTGGTGAAAAAGAGCGAAAAACCTATCGTCATCTGCTTCCTAGGTGGAAAGAAGGACGAAATCGAAGCTTCAGGTGCAGTCTATGCTAAAACGACAAAACGAGCAGCCCTTCAAGCAGTGATTCTATCTGGTGTAGCGGAGGAAACCATCAACAAGCATTCTCTGAATCTAGAGCTTATTGAAGAGGTAAAGGCGAAGCTGAATCCAGAGCAGAAGTATATCCGTGGACTATTCTGTGGAGGAACCATATGCAGCGAAGTGGCATACCTTGTGAAAGAACAGGTTGGCGAGGTGTACAGCAATATTTCAAAGGATCCAAGCTACAACCTCGGAAATCTTGAAGACAGTAAAGGTCATACCTTCATCGACTTTGGAGATGACAGCTTCACCCAGGGAAGACCACATCCTATGATTGATCCGTCTCTGAGACTGGAGCGTATCCTTAAAGAAGCAAGAGACCCTGAAGTGGGTGTGATTGCCATCGATATGATCCTTGGCTATGGTGCCCATATGGATCCAGTGGGGGCAACGCTGCCTGCAATCAAGGAAGCCAAAAAAATAGCTGAAGAAGCGGGAAGACATCTGGAGATTCTGGCATTTGTGCTCGGTACGGAGCTTGACCCACAGGTGTTTGATGATCAGGTGGAAAGACTCATGGCTGAAGGCGTTACTATATCCAGCAGCAGTGAAAATACTGGTCTGCTTTCCAGAGGTTTTATCTCGAAGGAGGAGAATTAAGTGACTACAATTAATGGACTATTCAAAAATGAACTGGAAGTTGTAAACATAGGTCTGGAAATGTTCAAAAAAGATCTTACTGATCAGGGGGTCAAGGTTTCACAGGTGAATTTCCTGCCGCCTGCCGACGGAGATGTTGAAGTGCT
>DATIRH010000100.1:0-4362 GCA_035469845.1 Proteiniclasticum sp.
TTGAGTAAAGATAAACTGCTGACCCTTCTGGAAGAGCATAAAGGCCAGGTCCTTTCAGGCAATGATCTTTCCACGAAACTTGGTATTTCAAGAAACGCTGTCTGGAAATCCATAAACGCCTTGCGTAAAGATGGACATGAGATCACGTCCATCAGGAATAGAGGATATCTTCTGGAGCTTCAAAGCGACCATCTATCTGAAAGCGAAATCAGAATGCACCTGGGTGAAGAATCAGGCATGTATAACATCATCATCCTGGATGAAACCCCTTCCACCAACACCTACATCAAAGAGCACAAGGACCTTCCCGATCAAACTGTGGTGCTCACAAAAACGCAGACAAAAGGCCGTGGCCGACTGGGCAAATCTTTCCATTCTATCGATGAGGGTGGAATCTATCTCTCCATTTTGAAGATGGAGAGCCTTCCAGAGTATAATACCGACCTTGCAACCCTGGCTGCCGCCCTCGCTGTATCTGAAACCCTGGATGCTTATTCCGGAACTGAAACAAGGATTAAATGGGTCAATGATATCTACGCGAAGGGCCTTAAGCTTTCAGGCATCCTCACAGAAGGAACCATTGAGTTTGAGACAGGCACTCTAAGCAGCCTCATCATCGGAATCGGCATCAATGTGAATACCGAGAGCTTTCCAGAAGAGCTTAAGGGCGTTGCCACCTCCTTGTATCAGATCACCGGAAAGAGATTTGTGCGAAGTGAGATCATCGGTCACCTTCTAAGTAAACTTGAAAATTACCTGCTCATGACAAAGAAAGATCCGGTTGATCTTCTACGCAAGTACAAGAAGAAGATGCTCTATCTCAATGAGGAGATCAACTTCTACAGAGGCAATGAAGTTTCCAGTGGAGTCCTTGTTGACCTCAACGAGAAAGGACACCTGATTATTGAGACAGATGGACAGACAATGACCTTGAATTCAGGGGAAATCAGTATAAGAAAGAGAGAAGTCTAAACATATGAGTGAAGCAGCAAAAAGAAAAATCAGCACAAGAGATCTTGCAATCCTTCCTATCTTTTCCGTACTCACCGCCATCGGTGCCTTCATAAGAATACCCATAGGCGTTGTACCCGTTTCCCTCCAGACAGTTTTCGTGGTGCTTTCTGCCCTTCTTCTGGGTAGAAAGGCATTCTATTCTCAGCTGATCTATGTACTACTAGGTCTCATGGGATTACCAATCTTCACAGGAGGTGGAGGAATCGGATACATTTTCACACCAACCTTCGGTTATCTTCTAGGCTTCATGGCAGCCGCCTACATCATGGGAAGCCTGAAAGAAAAACTCACAGATATAAAGTTCTATAAGCTGGCACTGATTTCCATCCTAGGGCTTCTGGTGATCTACAGTTTTGGCGTCTCTTATCTGTACCTTCTGAAGAATCTTCTCCTTCCCGGAGCCCCCATGGGTCTCTATGATGCCATCAGGTACGGAGCACTCCTTTTTCTCCCTATGGATACACTATGGTGTCTCTTCGGCGCATTCCTCTCCACGAGACTATTAAAGCATCCCTATTTTGGCAGAAACTGATCCCATGTAAATATCAGAGAAGAACCCCGGTTTTGCATATTTATTTTTGCAAAACCGGGGTTCTCTTGTTTCAGGATCCTCTCTCAAAACTTTTCTTTCATTTATAAGAAATAAGAAATAAGAAATAAAAATATAGGACTCAAAAAAAGAACACCCTCTACAAGTGTTCCCGTTTGCTTCCATATTAATGAAAATCAACTATTCTTTTCTTCGTTTGTATAGAACCGCTTCTTCATTATGGCCATTCTCTTCTAATGTGTCGATGACAGCATAATGTATATCTTCTCCGTACAGTTCATTTCCTATAGACTGCAGCTTTTTTATCACTTCTTCTGTCAGCATTTCAATCTGTGAAATAGCCATCTCTTTTCCCGAAACAGCAAACACTTCTTTAATTGAATCCTCAAGGATTCTCTGATCAAACGCTTCAATGGTCTTATCTTTTTTTATTACGATTACCTGCTCCATCTGCATTTCGATCTCATCTCCATCCACTATATATTGTATTGTCACAACACTAATGATACGACATATAGTTCAAATTGTAAACAACATATCACCACCTGTGTTCAAAAGGATAAAAGCCAGTGCGTTCTTATAAGTGATCCACACTGACCTTTATACGAATTACGAGGTGAGCATTCATTTCAGGGTAGCTAATTTTTCTTTTTCTTCATTGTCAGAAGCCCTGCTGCGAATGATGCGGCACCTATGAAGTAGAATCCCAACTCGCTTCCTGAACCGGTTTTAGGTAGTACAGGATAGGAAGGAATCGGTTTTGGTACAATCGCTGGCTTGTCAAAACTGTTGACGACTTTAATCGTCTGCACATCTCCCGCTTTGAACAGAACGACCAATCTAGGTACAGTGTTCTTAGCATAGCCAGAAGGAGGTGTTGTCTCAACCAGCCTGTACATGCCAAGAGGCAGATCCATGGTAAACAATCCGTCTGTGCCTGTAGTAAATGTCTTCAGAACTTTTCCGGAAAGGTCACGAACTTCAAAGACAGCTCCTGCCAGCGGTTTATCCGCTTCATTCACTTTCAGCACTTTCATGGTAGCTCTTTGCTGTACATTGAGGATATTGAATCCAGTTACCTTTGCTTCATATCCAAGGATGTATTTTTCACTGACGGTAAAGATATAAGGCATACCCTTTTCGTCGAACTTCGCTGTTTCTTTAAAGCTGTAGAGCCATTTACCCATTTCATCGGCTTTCACTTCCACTTCTTCAAAGTGCTCGCCGTTTCTCTCAAGATATACAGTAATGGAAGCAGGTCTGTTCATGAGATCATCCCAGGTCTTTTCTCCGGAGATGGTGATCATGCCTACCCTCTTATTTGAGATATCATAGTCTTCACCAGGGATGCATTCATAGCCTTCTACAGGTTCTTCAGTAACCGTATAGACGATTTCTTCCATTTCATCGTCATACTTAGGTAGCATGCCAAAATCATACATCCATTTTCCTTCGACAGGCATAACTTTCTTTGTTTCAAGAAGTTTGCCGTCAGCCATAAGTTTGACATGGATGTATTCAGGTCTTCCTGTTCCATCATCAAGCCAGGTTTTTTCTCCGGATATAGGAATCACTTTTTCATTTACAATGTCATAACCCTCGCCAGCAACAGGTCTGTAACCTTCTACAGGTTCCTCAACCACTTCATACTCAATGACATTCATTTCATCATCATACTTTGGCAGTTCACCGAAGCTGTACATCCATTTTCCTTCTACAGGCATAACTTTCTTTGTTTCAAGAAGTTCGCCGTCAGCCATCAGTTTGACATGGATGTATTCAGGTCTTCCTGTTCCATCATCAAGCCAGGTTTTTTCTCCTTCGATTTCGATCATTACAGGAGGAACAACCTCTTTCAGTTTATTCGTGATGGTAAAGCCTTCGATGCTTTTTTCATAGCCTTCAGGTACCATTTTTTCATCCACAGCATACTCATAGTACATCCAGTTTTCGTTTACCAGTTCTACTGTGACCTCTTTTTTCCATCCATCTGCGGATGTGATTGGAATTTCAACTGAAGTTCCATCACTCTTATCAAGAATAAACGTCAAAGCATCAGGTCTTTTTTCAGAATCTTCATCAATCCATTTCTTCATGAGTGTAATTTCTTTCTCATTGGTGAATGTGTTGATGATCGTGAAATCAGGACATTCATCATCACAGCATTTATCCTTATGATCCAGAGTCCTGGTATCTGTTCCGTTTAACTCCAGACATCCTTCATGAACATATGAATCGTATCCGAGTACA
This sequence comes from Proteiniclasticum sp., assembly GCA_035469845.1. Classification (GTDB taxonomy): domain Bacteria; phylum Bacillota; class Clostridia; order Clostridiales; family Clostridiaceae; genus Proteiniclasticum. The sequence continues at coordinate 3,815 of DATIRH010000100.1, forward strand.
GCTTCTTCTTTGATGGTGTACTCAATTTTGCCGTCTTTATCATAGGCTGGAACATCTGGAATAGTAACCTTCCATTCGTTTGCACTGGAAAGCGTCCTTTTTCCGCCTACTGTTTCTTCCCCATTCATTAGCCAGAAGCTTACTGAATCTGGTCTCACAGTATCATGATCCAATTTCCACATTTTTTCTACTGTAATATCACGGGTCATTGTATTGATAATTTTAAGCCCTGATACAGTAGTGATGTAATTTTTCAGATCGGGATGCACAACCTCTTTTACCGTGTATACAATATCCTTTCCATGAACTGTTTTCGGTACCAGAATCTTGGTCTCCCAATTATCTGTATGATTTGTGACGATTGGAAGCACCGCTACCTTCGTTCCATTTGCATACAGATCAAACATAACAACAAATGGTCTTTGTTTCGATCCACCATCCCACCAGATTTTCTCTACCGTTATACATTGAACATCGATTTTAGGAAGGAACTTGATATGCATTCCAAGGATATGTTCGATTCCAATCCATTTAATTTTTGATCCAAT
>DATIRH010000101.1:0-2369 GCA_035469845.1 Proteiniclasticum sp.
CACAGTGATGGAAATCGAAAGTGTTCTAGATGCGGCTTTCAATTATAAAGAGAACGCATTTGTCGTCTTCAACATGGGTGATATGATCAGTTCCTTTGAAACCATCACCACCATGATGACACTTCTTCTTGCAGGTATTGCAGCCATATCCCTGGTTGTGGGCGGAATCGGCATCATGAATATGATGCTCGTATCCGTGACAGAAAGAAGAACCGAGATCGGGCTCAGAAAAGCCCTAGGTGCGACGCCAGGAACCATACAGGCGCAGTTCATCATTGAGTCCATATTCCTGTCTCTCATCGGAGGTGCCACGGGTCTACTGGTAGGTGTACTGATTGCCTTACTGACATCCAACTTCATCGGCACAGAATTCTCCATTGCACCTACTACAGTCTATATCGCCATCGGATTCTCTGCAGCGGTGGGCATACTCTTCGGATTCATGCCGGCAAGAAAAGCAAGCAGACTTAATCCTATTGATGCGCTGAGAAGTCTGTAAAAATAGAACAAGAAAGTTTGGTGAAACAGATGGTCAAAATACTAGTGACTGAAGATAACGAGAACATCAGAAAACTCATTGTGACGTACCTTGAGGAAGCAGGCTATGTTGCTTTTATCGCCTCCAATGGCGTCGAGGCTCTGGAGATCATGGAAAAAGAATCCATTGATCTTCTTATAGCCGATATCATGATGCCTGAAATGGACGGTCATGAACTGGTGAGAAGTCTTAGAGAAGCGAATTATCATCTTCCGGTGCTCATGATCACAGCGAAAGATGGATTTGAGGACATGAAAGAAGGCTTCGGCTCAGGGATTGATGATTATATGGTGAAGCCTGTGGATATGGATGAAGTACTGTTACGGGTAAGCGCTCTTCTAAGGCGTGCTAGAATTTCTGCAGATAAACGGATCACCATAGGCCAGATTACAGCAGACAGTGAAACCCTTACGGTGACGGGAAAGGGAAAATCCGTACTGCTGCCCAAGAAGGAATTTCAGCTTCTTTTTAAACTGATGAGTTATCCTGATAAGATTTTTACAAGGCAGGACCTGATGGAAAAAATCTGGGGCATGGATAATGAGACGGAGGAGAGAACGGTGGATGTTCATATCAAAAGACTGAGAGAGAAATTTGAGAATCTTCCTGATTTCAGCATAGTTACTGTCAGAGGACTCGGATATAAGCTGGTGAAAAACGTATGAAGAAAAGATTCGGATTCAGATTCAGATCGATCTATACCAAATTCACGCTGCTTTTTCTGGTGATCTGGTGGTTCATGAATATGTTCACCTTCACGGTGACAGCACTTTTCATGAGAAGTTCCACCTTCAATGATCTGAGCAAAGTCCATCCCAGCCAGTTTGAGGAATTCAGAGATCTGCGGTCGAGAATGAGTGTGACCTTTCTTTTCAGCCTGATTGTGGGTTCGCTGATCATACTGATGGCAGTGAAGAGCATCGTGAAGCCCATCAAGAAACTTTCTGAAGCCTCAAAAGAAGTGGCTTCAGGAAATTTCGACATCCAGATGGAAGTCGAAAGTCAGGATGAACTGGGCAGGCTTACTGAAGATTTCAATCTCATGGTGACGGAGCTTAATAATCTGGATCAGATGAGAAATGAATTCGTATCCAATGTGTCCCATGAGTTTAAAACGCCAATCACTTCTATCAAGGGATATGCCAAGCTTCTGAAAAAGAAGGAGCTTGATCCCGCTGTGCACGATGAATATGCGGATATTATTGTTACGGAAAGCGAAAGGCTGTCCCTGCTCTCATCGAACCTTCTTAAGCTGTCGACGCTGGATTCCAGAGCCATACAGACCCATAGGACACGTTTCTCTCTGGATGAAGAGATCAGGAAAGTGATTCTGATTCTGGAACCTCAGTGGACAAAGAAAGAGATAGATCTGGATGTGGAACTTGAGGATATTGTCATTGAGGGTGACAGGCAGCTGCTATATGAAGTATGGATGAATCTGATACAGAATGCAGTGAAGTTTTCAAAAGAGAAAGGAACTGTTTCCATAAAACTTGAACAAACCGGAGATAAAATAGTCTTCAGAACGGTGAACAGCGCAGCGGATCTCAAAGGTGAAGAAACTGGCAGATTTTTCGAACGGTTCTATAAAGGAGACCCATCGCGTTCCTCCGAAGGAAGTGGACTTGGACTTGCCATCGCGAAAAAGATCATTGATGCCCACGGTGGTAACATTATGGTTGACAGCAGTGAAGGGAAAATCACTTTTACTGTAGAACTGGATGAAGCTCATCATCTGTAAAAATTAATAATATAACTGAAAAATACTGGTATATGAAACTGAAAAATGTTGAAAGAGCTCAAACTCTGGAACTGACTATTATGTCAGTTC
>DATIRH010000102.1:0-4954 GCA_035469845.1 Proteiniclasticum sp.
GATCCTCAACAAGTCTGGTATCGGATGTGATATCCAAGTTGTCCAGATCCACATCTTCAGTTTCAATCCATCTGACAAATCGGTAGGAAAGCATGTCTACTTTGATATCCACTCCGTACTCATTCTTCAGTCGGAATTCAAGGACCTCCATCTGCAGATTACCCACAACGCCAACAATGATTTCTTCCATACCGATATGATGGTCTTTGTAGACTTGAATTGCTCCTTCTTGAGCAACCTGAGTGATCCCTTTGACAAACTGCTTTCTCTTGATGGTATCCATAGGTCTTACTCTGGCAAAATGCTCTGGAGCAAAGGATGGAATTCCCTCGAACTTGAAGATGTTCTTGGGTTCGGTGAGGGTATCTCCGATGGCGTAGATTCCCGGATCAAAGACACCGATGATGTCTCCTGCATAAGCTTCTTCCACCACTTCTCTGTCTTGGGCAAGGAACTGCTGGGGCTGGGAGAGCTTGATCTTGTTTTTACCCTGATAATGATAAACTTCCATGCCTTTCTTGAACTTTCCAGAACAGATTCTGATGAAGGCGATACGGTCACGATGCTGAGGATTCATGTTCGCCTGGATCTTAAAGACAAAGGCTGAAAAATCTTCGTTGACCACATCAATCTCTTTTCCTTCTGACGTTGCTCTTGGCAGCGGTGGTGATGTGAGCTCCAGGAAGGATTTCAGGAAGGGCTCGATTCCGAAGTTTGTCAGGGCGGAAGCGAAGAATACAGGGCTTAATCTGCCCTTCATCACTTCACCCATGTCAAACTCATTACCGGCAACATCCAGAAGCTCAATATGTTCTTTCAGCTCATCATGATAGGAATCACCGATGAGATCCTTGAAGATCGGATCATCGACAGACCCCTTGACAGAGCTTACAGCACTTTGACCATGGGTTCCGGCAGAAGAGAACACCTGGATGCTGTTTGTATCTCTTTCGTAGACACCCTTAAAATCCTTACCTGAACCGATGGGCCAGTTCATGGGATAAGTTTTGATGCCGAGTTCATTCTCAATATCTTCCATCAGCTCAAATGGATCTTTGGCTTCCCGGTCCATTTTGTTGACGATGGTGAAAATCGGGATATTTCTCAGGGAACAGACATTGAAAAGCTTTCTGGTCTGTTCTTCCACACCCTTTGCCGCATCCACAACCATTACTGCTGAATCTGCAGCCATCAGGGTTCTGTATGTATCTTCAGAGAAGTCCTGATGTCCTGGGGTATCCAGAATATTGATGACGTAACCGTCATAGTTGAACTGCATGACAGAGGAAGTAACAGAAATACCTCTCTGCTTTTCAATTTCCATCCAGTCTGAAACTGCATAATTTTTAGACTTTCTTGATTTTACGGAACCTGCAAGCCTGATGGCGCCTCCGTACAGCAGCAGTTTTTCAGTTAAGGTTGTTTTACCTGCATCTGGATGGGAGATGATGGCAAAGGTTCTTCTACGTTCTATTTCTTTTCTTAAATCTTCCACTTTTTTCCTCCATATATTATCAATCACAAACACAAGAAGCTGTGATGTATTCATACTTTTTACGGTCTTCTCTTTGGATAGGATTATATCTTAAGACCAATTATATATTATAATTGATAATCATGGATTATACTACTTTTTTTATTCACCGTAAATTCAATTTCCGTTCGTTTTCTACCCGGTTATGGCGTGTCCACAGCATAATTAATGAAAATTTAATCCTCGTATTACTCAAATATATATAAACTGGGGTATAATGAATACAAATCAAAACGGAGGTAATACATGTATAAACTAGTTGCAATCGACATGGATGGAACCCTTTTATCTTCCAGCCATCAGATCAGTGAGAAAAACAGGGAAGCCATCATCAAGGCCATGGATAAGGGCGTCAAAATTGTGCTCTGCAGTGGTCGTACCATCAATAGTCTTCTGACATTCACCAGTGAACTGGGCGTTCTCGGTGAAGAGGAGTATGTGGTGGGACACAATGGGGCAGCAGCAATGAGAATAATAGATCAGGAATATATTTATGAGAATTCCCTTACGGGAAAAGAAGCCAAGGAAATAGCGGCGGTGTGCGATGAGCTTAATGCAAACTACACGATATATACATTTAACGAAGCCATGACGCCGAGGGATAATCCTCATGGGAGATATGAAGCGGATCTTAACAGCATGTCTCTGATAATCCGCCACCCGAATACGATTCACGATGAAGAGAAAATCGCGAAGGTCCTCATTATGGATGACGAGGATGTTCTTGACTCTTATGTGGGTGTCATCAAAAAACATTTTGAAGAAAAATACAATCTGGTAAGATCCTTGCCGATTTATCTTGAAATCATGAGAAAAGAAGTCAACAAGATGAGCGGAATCATGGCTGTGGCAAATCTTCATGGAATAAAGGAAAGTGAAATCATCGCCATCGGAGATGCGCCTAATGATCTTGAGATGATAGAAGGTGCAGGTCTTGGTATCGCCATGGGTAATGCCCAGGAAATCATCAAAGATGCCAGTGGCTATATAACAAAGATGAATGATGAAGATGGTGTCGCTTACGCTCTGAATAAATATCTGCAGCTAGGTATGTAAGGACCAATATAAAAGTCAATATAAATATGATAAAATATATAGTAGATGATTATTCGAGATAATCATCTACGAGACAACAAACGAAGCAAATCAAAGCGAGGAGGTGGAGTATGAAGATTCATACTAAATATAAGATCATCATCGGACTGTTTCTCCTGATGTTCGTTCTCCCTGGGTTTCAGGCTTACGGTTCACAAGGCTACTATGAAGTATCTGAATTCAATCTGAATGTGGATATTCTTGAAAACGGCGATGCTGTGGTCTTGGAAGAAATCACGTACGATTTTGATGGTGACTTCAATGGAGTACGTAGAGACATAGACTATACTAGAACCAGTGGCCTGAAAGATTTAACCGTGGGTGTGCTGGAAAATGGGAATATTTCCTATTTCAATGAAAGCACCGGGTCTGGCACCTATGTGTACGAACTGGAAGATACAGGTGAACTGGCAAAGCTTAAAATTTACGAACCTTCAAATAATGAGAAGAAGACCTTTTACATTGGCTATACGCTGGTGAATGTGGCTGAAAAGTACAATGACATCGGTATTTTCAATCGAAAGATCATTGATTCGGGATGGTCAGTGCCACTGAATAACATCACCATCAACATCACCATTCCTGAAGGAGCTGCAAAAGAGGACTTGAAGGTATATGCCCACGGTCCACTGACAGGTGAAAGCTCCATAGTGGATGAGCGTACATTCAAGTTTACAGCTCCATCACTAAACTATGAATTTCTAGAAACCCTTGTTATTTTTCCACCTGAACTTATCTCAGCCTCAACAAATGAGTTTGATGGAGATGAACTTCAGAATATCCTGGATAATGAGCAGAGATTAGCTGATGAAGCTAATGAAATCAGAGAAGAAGCCATCAGAGAACAGGAAGAGCATCTTCAGAAAGAGGAACGGGAGAAAGCATCCAGACCGATATTCGGCGCTGCAATTGCAGCTGCACTTGGATCCATCTTCATCATGTTCAGGAAGTTCACTAGAGAACTGAAACCGGAATTTATGGGAGATTATTACAGAGAACTACCTGAGGATTACAGCCCGGCTGTGATGACCTATCTACTGACCAAAGGTAGAACAAAAGATGATGATATCATCGCAACACTTCTTGACCTTGCCAGAAAGAAAGTAATCAAGCTGAGACCGATGAAGATCGAAAGTGGATTGATTTTTAAAAAAGAAGAAGATACTTTTGAAATAACCTGGATGGATAAGGAAAAGCTTTCAGGACTCCTCCCTCATGAACAGTTTTTAGCGACCTGGTTTATCGATGAGATAGGTGGAGGAAATGGATTGGTACTGGACGATCTTGAAAAAGTCGTGAAAAAACAGAAAGCTGCACTGCAGTTTCAGAAAGACTATGAATACTTCAAGGCCAAGGTAAAAGATACAGCCGAGAAGCAGCAGTTCTTCGCACCCAATAAGCTTCAAGGAGCTAAGGTGTTTGTGCTCATTGGAATCGGACTGATTCTTTCGGGTCTGGCAGGGCTGTTTCTACTTGGAAGCTTCATTGCCATTGCACTGATCATACTTGGTGGAGTTTTAATCTTTGGACTGATTGCAGTGAATTTCATCAGAAAATATTCCAGACGGGGTGTAGAGCATCAAGCTATGTGGGAAGCATTCAAAAAGTTCCTGCAGGATTTCTCGAACCTGAAAGATGCGGAAATACCATCCCTTGTCATCTGGGAACATTACCTGGTCTATGCGACCTCACTGGGTGTTGCTGATGAGGTAATAGATCAGCTGCCTAAGGTCTTCAGTGAAGCGGATCTAAGCAATCCGGATCTGACCTATATGGGTGGATACAGATCCTTCACTAATTTCTATCTGCTGAACAACAGTTTTAACAACACTATGTCGAAAGTCAGCTCAGCAGTGAGTTCAGCACAGATTGCAAGTTCTACCAAGTCATCCGGTGGCGGATTCGGAGGAGGATTCTCTGGAGGAAGCTCAGGCGGTGGCGGAGGCGGCGGAGGCGGCGGTGCCTTCTAAAAAAGTGATTAATTCAAATAAGATATAGGAAGGAAGATGAATATGAAAACAGGAACAATTATACTTCTCGTAGTTCTCGGACTCGTTGTATTACTGGTAATTTATGGAGTCTCTGTTTATAACAGCCTTGTAGTATTAAAGAACAGGGTAAAAAATGCATGGGCACAGATCGAGGTTCAGCTTAAAAACAGAGCAGACCTTATTCCTAATCTGGTAGAAACTGTCAAAGGCTATGCGACACATGAGAGAGAAGTTTTCGAACATGTGACGAAAGCAAGAAGCCAGGTACTGAATGCAAAGGGTGTCCAAGATACAGCAAAAGCAGATGCAGAACTGTCATCGGCAATCAGTAGAC
>DATIRH010000103.1:0-4886 GCA_035469845.1 Proteiniclasticum sp.
CAGAAGCTTAGTGGGGTATAACAATGGAAAATAGAGTATGCCATCTTTTAGGCATCAGATACCCTGTATTTCAGGGTGCCATGGCTTGGGTTTCAGACGGGAAACTGGCAGCTGCCGTATCAAATGCAGGGGGACTTGGAATCATAGCAGGTGGAAATGCTGAAGGCGAAATCGTCAGAAAAGAGATTCAGGAAGCGAAAAAACTGACGGATCAGCCTTTTGGCGTGAACATTATGCTACTGAGTCCTTATAGAGAAGAAGTCATTAAAGTGGTCCTGGAAGAAAAAGTCGCCTGCGTGACTACGGGTGCAGGAAATCCAGGCAAATACATCGAAGCATTTCATCATCAGGGAATCAAAGTCATCCCAGTGGTACCATCCGTTGCGCTGGCAAAGAAGATGGAGAGGCAGGGAGCCGATGCAGTGATCGCCGAAGGAAATGAAGCAGGCGGTCATATCGGAAAACTTTCCACCATGGTTCTTCTTCCTCAGGTATCCGATGCGCTGTCCATTCCTGTAATTGGAGCTGGCGGCATCGCAGACCACAGAGGTGTGGATGCGGCCTTTATACTGGGTGCGGAAGGTGTTCAGCTCGGCACCTATTTCATTCCGGCAACGGAGTGCAGAGCTCATGAAAATTATAAGAACCTGGTGGTGGAAGCATCCGATATTGATGTGACTGTGACAGGCAGATCGACTGGTCATCCTGTTCAGGTTCTCAGAAACAAATTGTCCAGAAAACTCGATGCCCTTGAAAAAAACGGAGGGAGCATAGAGGAGTTCGAAATACTGGGGAGAGGTTCCTTATATCAGTCTGTTATTGTTGGTGACCTGGAAAAGGGTTCTTTCATGGCAGGTCAGATTGCTGGTCTTGTCTCTAAAAAAGGGACATGCAAAGAGCTCATTAAAGAACTTCTGACGGAGTCTTCATTTGTGCCCTATGAGTAAAGAGGAGAAGCAGCCTGTAGCTGCGAAAAAGAATATGAAAATCAATCTGATGTTTCCAGGACAAGGTGCTCAATTTACGGGCATGGGACTGGATTTTTATAAGGAATTCAAAGAATATGAAGTGCTTCTGACTAAAGCTGCTTCCGTAAGCGGAATTGATCTCATAAAGGTTCTAGAGGATGAAAGCAGCTTAAATGAAACAGAGAATGCACAGATTGCCATCTTCACCATGAGCTACGGCATCGCTTCGCTTCTATCGAAGGAAGGAATTCAGGCAGATCAGGTTCTGGGACTCAGTTTAGGTGAATACGGCGCACTGACTTATGCTGGTGCACTGGAGCCTGAAGATACCATCAGAATCCTGAAAAGAAGATCTTCGCTGATGCAGAGCGCAGCCAATGAGAAAAAGGGCTTTCTGGCGGCAGTATCTTTCATGGAACTGGATCAGGTGGAGGAAGCGGTGAAGAATCTGCCAGGCGTCTATATCTCCAATTACAATTCACCGAAGCAGACCTTGGTGGGTGGAGAAGAAAGCCGTAAAGAGGAATTTGAAGAAAGTATCAGAGCCCATGGCGGGAAAAAGATCACTTATCTTCCCGTATCCGGTGCTTTTCATACCCCACTGATGGAAGAAGCGGCTACTCACTTTCATGAATACCTGAGTGATTTCAGAATCATGAACCCACGAATATCAGTGCTTTCAAATTATAAAGGTCACTTTTACCAGGGAGAGGATGACTACAGAAGTATACTGACAAATCATATAGATCATCCCGTAAAACTGAGCGACTGCCTGAACAGACTGGAAAGCATCGATGAAGATGTACATATCCTTCTGGGACCAGGTAAGGCGCTTGGATCCATCATCAAGCAGAATAAGCTGAAAGGTCGGGTATACTCGATCAACAGTGTAGAGGAATTCAACATCACAGTGAAGGAACTGAAGGAGATACTAAATGGAAAATAAAACAGCAATCATCACAGGAAGCTCCCGAGGAATCGGCGCAGGATGTGCCTTGTACTTTGCACAGAGAGGATGGAATGTAGTACTGAACTACAGCAGGAATGAACCATCTGACCTGCTAAGCAGACTGAACGAAATGAATGCATCCTATATCTGCGTAAAGGGAGATGTATCCGTTCCAGAAGATGCGGAAAAGATTGTAAAGGAAGCGGTTGCAGCCTTTGAAAATATCGATGTACTCATCAACAATGCTGGAATCACAAAGGATAACCTCATGCTACGCATGAAAGCTGAAGACTTCACGAAGGTCATCGATGTCAACCTTACAGGAAGCTTTCTCATGACAAAATATGCCAGTGCAGTGATGATGAAGAAAAGATTCGGAAGAATCATCAATATCTCATCGGTGGTAGGACTTCGAGGTAATGCCGGACAGGTCAATTATTCAGCTTCAAAAGCAGGCATCATCGGACTTACAAAGTCCGTTGCCAAGGAACTTGCGAAAAGAAACGTCACCTGTAATGCCATTGCTCCAGGTTTCATTGAAACGGAGATGACAGATGTGCTCAGTGATAAGGTGAAAGAAACTATACTCAAGGAAATTCCATCAGGAAAATTAGGAAACACAGAAGATATCGCTCAACTTGCATACTTTCTGGCCAGTGAAGAAAGCGGATATATCACAGGTCAGGTCATTGCTGTTGATGGCGGCATGAGCATGTAGGAGGGGAAGAATATGAATCGAGTTGTTGTAACAGGAATGGGTGTAGTTTCACCCATCGGTAATAATTGTGAAGAAGTAAAAGAGGGTCTTCTTAGCGGAAGAAACGGAATCGGTCTCATCACATCTTTTGATGCGAAGGACTTTAAAGCGCATCTGGCAGCGGAAGTGAAAGGAATCGATCTTGAAGAACGGATTGGAAAGAAAGAAGCCAGAAGAATGGACAGATTCACACAGCTGGCTGTAATCGCGGCGGAAGAAGCGGTGTCTGATGCAAAGCTTCATGATGCCTACGATCCATTTGATCTCAGTGTGCTGATTACATCAGGAATCGGTGGCCTTGCGACCATGGAGGCCAATATGGCCAAATATATGGAAAAGGGTCCAGGAAGAGTTTCCCCGTTTTTTATTCCGATGAACATTGTGAATATGGCAGCGGGAGAAATTTCCATACGGCATAATGCCATGGGGTCCTCTTTTGCACCTGTCAGTGCCTGCGCTTCCGGGACGCATTCTATTGGAGAAGGCTACAGAGCCATCAAGCACGGATATGCACAAGCTGCCATTGTGGGTGGAACAGAAGGTTCCATACTGCCAATGGCTGTTGCAGGATTTTCTAATATGAAGGCCCTGAACGAAACGGAAGACATTCTAAAGGGATCGATTCCCTTTGATGTGGACCGTAAAGGATTCGTCATGGGAGAAGGAGCCGGTGTTCTGATTCTGGAAAACCTGGATGGAGCACAAAAAAGAGGGGCTAAAATCTATGGAGAAGTGGTGGGATATGGAAGCACATCCGACGCTTACCATATCACTGCACCTCATCCTGAAGGAAAAGGGGCCTATATGGCCATGAAAAAAGCCCTGGACGAAGCGGAGATCACACCAGAACAAGTGGATTACATCAACGCTCATGGTACCAGTACGCCTATGAACGACAGACTGGAATCAGGAGCGATTGTAAAACTCTTTGGCAGAGAAGTCCCTGTTTCTTCCACAAAATCCATGACCGGACATCTGCTCGGTGCAGCTGGAGCGGTAGAGTCCATTCTATCCCTCATGAGTATCGCGGAAGGCTATATTCCACAAACCATAGGGACACTTAATCTGGACCCTGAAGTCGAAGCGAATATCATCCTCGGAGAAGGACTGAAAAAGGATCTGACTTATGTTCTTTCCAATTCACTAGGATTCGGCGGACATAATGCGACCCTGCTCTTTAAGAAATGGGAGGGGAAATAGATGGAACTGAATGATGTTTTACTGCTACTGGAAAAATTTGAAGCCTCTGATCTTTCCTCCCTACGTGTAAAGCTGAAGGGAGATGAATTTTCTGCTGGAAGACAGGGGAATTCAGAGGATTCCTCTGATGTTGTGCGTACTGAGGCAAAAATTCATAAAAACACAAAATTCATAGAATCACAGAAAGAAAAGAAGGTCCTGAAAAGTGAAGAAAACTCTCCACCTGAAACGGATCTGTCTGAAGAACAGTATCAGAAGATAGTTTCACCTATCGTCGGAACATTCTACAGCAGACCTTCAGAAAATGAGGAGTCCTTTGTGAAGGTAGGGCAGAAAGTCAAGAAAGGCGATGTGCTCTGCATTCTAGAAGCCATGAAAATCATGAATGAGATCAAAAGCAGTCATGATGGGATTATAAGAAAAGCGGTATTATCTGATGGCGATATGGCAGACTTCGGTAAAGTGCTCTTTCTGCTGGAGGAAGAATAATGGATTATATTGACATTAACGGAATCAAGAAAGTCCTCCCACACAGACCTCCATTTCTTCTCATAGACCGGATCATAGAAGTGACTCCAGGCGTGAGCTGCACTGCCATAAAGAATGTGACTTACAATGAGGATTTCTTTAAAGGACATTATCCGGATTATCCGGTGATGCCCGGTGTGCTGATCGTGGAGGCCCTTGCTCAGACAGGAGCTTACAGCATTCTGACCATGGAGGCGAATAAAGACAAGACACCGTTTTTCGGGGGACTGAACAATGTGAAGTTCAGAAAACAGGTGGTGCCAGGAGATACCCTCAGACTGGAAGTGACCATAGAGAAGCTGAAAAGTTCCTATGGAAAAGGAAAAGGAAAAGCGTATGTGGGCGATGTATTGGTCTGCGAAGCGGAATTAATATTCATGTTAGGATAGGTGATACCATTGAAAATACTAATAGCCAATAGAGGAGAGATTGCTCTAAGGATTCTTAGAGCGGCTCATGAACTGAATATGGAGACTGTGGCAGT
>DATIRH010000104.1:0-15353 GCA_035469845.1 Proteiniclasticum sp.
TCTCTGTAAGATCCAGAAACAGGATTTTCTCTGAAGCGGTGTCTTTATCTGAGATTAAAAAGACACTACCGCCTCTTTCCACCACATAGAGTCTGTCTTCATCGACGCCGTCGCTTGCTAGTGCGAGGGGTTCACTGAAGGAAAGATCAGGGAAGGGGCTGTATAGTTCGTAGCTGAGAGGATTAAAATCATCCGGTACCACGAAAGGGCTATCCTCTTTCTCAGTTTCTTCCTGAGGATCTTCCTCATCTGGTTCTTCTGCCACAGGAGCTTCCTCCAGCGGAGATTCTTCAGGGTTTTCCTGTACAGGAGCGGAAGGAGATGGATTGTCGGGAGAGTTCATATTGCAGGCAGTAAGGAGCAGTGCCATTAGTAGGATAAGCAGCTTCTTCATGTCGAACAACTCCTTTATAAAAGATTGGAATATTCTGACGATATCGGTTTATCTTGATTGTAGCAAAGGATGAAGAAGTTGTAAAACTGAAATCGAGGGATGATTCTTCTTTGAAAGAATAGAACTTTCAGTGAATATTATGTTCTATAGCATACAGATTCATGGTTATTATAGACTGAGTATGCTAAAATTTTAGATATAGATGTATAAACATGCAATGATTATAATAACAATCATTTTGAAGAGAGGTGCAGCATTATGAGCGAAAAATCAGGAATCAGAATTTCAAAGAAATCATTTTTATCCTCTGTTACGATACTTGGACTCTTGATTGTTCTTGCAGGAATTCTCACAAGAATCATTCCTGCTGGAGTCTATGAGCGCATCATGGTCGAGGGAAGAGAATCCGTTGTGCCCGAATCTTTCGAATTTATCGGGAAGGTGGATTATCCGATCTACAGATGGCTTACGGCACCAGTTGAAGTTCTGTTCGGGCCAGACGCGGTGACCATCATCGTGATCATCCTCTTCATACTTCTTATCGGATCCTCTTTCAGGGTGCTGGACAGAAGTGGTATTCTGAGATACATCATGGAATCCATTGTGAAGCGCTTTGAAAAAAGAAAGTATCTTCTCATGGGTATCCTCATCCTCTTCTTCATGCTGTTCGGTTCTCTCTTTGGAATTTTTGAAGAGCTCATTGTCCTTGTGCCAATGGCTGTGGCCCTATCCTATTCTTTGGGGTGGGACTCCTTGGTAGGCCTTGGCATCAGTGCCATGGCATCTGGGTTCGGGTTCGCGGCTGCAATCTTCAATCCCTTTACTTTGGGTGTTGCACAGACCCTGGCGGATCTTCCTGCCTATTCAGGAACCGGATACCGTGTCCTGATTTTTGTGACCATCTATCTTGTTTTATATGGGTTCCTTTATTTCTACGCAAGGAAGATCGAGAAAAGACCTTCTGCTTCTCCTGTCTATCAGGAGGATCGTGCAGTGAAAAGCAGATTTTCCTTTGAAGGAAAAGAAACACTATTGGGCAACGACAAGCTGAAGAAAGCCGTGAAGATTTATACAATATTCATGGGGATCATGGTGATGACGATTCTACTAGGATTTTTCATTCCGGTCTTGTCTCAGATCACCCTGCCTTTGGTGGCTGTGATCTTTCTTATAGCAGGAATCCTTGGAGGCGTTTTGAGCGAATACGGCAGTCTTAATGATCTTCTGCGTGATCTTTTTAAAGGTTTTTTGTCCATGCTTCCTGCAGTGGTTCTCATTCTTATGGCTATGAGTATCAAGCATATCATGACGGAAGGGCAAGTCATGGACAGCATTCTATATTATGCATCTGGATATATGGAAGGACTTAGCCCGAACCTGGCGGTTCTGGGACTGTATCTCCTGATTCTGGTGCTGGACTTCTTCATTGGGTCCGGTTCAGCAAAAGCGTTCCTCGTCATGCCAGTGGTACTTCCTCTGACGGATATAGTAGGCATTACAAGGCAGACCACCATTCTGGCATTCTGTTTTGGAGACGGATTCAGTAATCTTCTGTTTCCGACAAACCCTACGCTGATGATTGCCTTGGGGCTCACCGTAGTGAGCTATCCGAAGTGGATCCGTTGGTCCATAAAGATTCAGGCACTGGTGTTTCTTGTAACCTTGGGATTTCTTTTTCTTGCAAATACATTCGGATACGGACCATTTTAGGAGGACGTGAAATGACTCAAAGAACTATAGCAGCGGAGCATCTGATGGAAGCACTGACGTATCGAACAATCTCCTATACACAGGAGAGTCTTATAGATTTCAGTGAATACAGAGCTTTTCTTGATTTTCTTGAAAGAACCTATCCGAAGGTTCATGAAAGAATGGGTAGAAGAATGATAAATGACTACAGCCCTGTGTATCACCTGAGATCCTTGACTCCCAAGAATCTTCCAATTCTTCTTCTTGGTCATTATGATGTGGTTCCGGTGGAAGAAAACACAAATAAAGACTGGAATAGAGATGCTTTCGGTGGTCAGATGCTTGAGAACTATATCTATGGGAGAGGTGCACTGGATGACAAGAATCAGGTGATTTCCATCATGGAAGCTCTGGAAGCGCTTTTTGAGAAAGGCTATGAACCAAAGCGGGATATTTATGTTGCCATCGGCTTTGATGAAGAAATCGGAGGAGAAAAAGGAGCAAAAGCCATTGCAGAGTACTTCAGAGAAGAGAACCTCTTTTTCGATCTGGTTCTGGATGAAGGAGGAGCAGTGGTGGTGGATACGGTGGAAGGAGTCAATAAACCTTTAGCACTCATCGGCGTGGCTGAAAAAGGCTCTTCCATGATAAAAATCACAGCATACGGGGATGGAGGACATTCCTCCATGCCTAAAAAAGGATCTGCTATAGAAGTAATGTCAAAAGCCGTGATGAATCTCTCTAAGAATCCGGTGAAACCCAGGCTTACATCGCCTGTAAGAGAAATGTTTCATGGGATGGCACCTTATATGGGTACCAAGGGGATTCTACTAAAACACGCTGATCTCACATTTTCACTTCTTGCAAAAGTGCTGTCGACAAATGCAACGATGAATTCCATGGTCAGAACCACCATGGCAACCACCATGGCCAAAGCAGGTTCTTCACTGAATACCATGCCACAGGAAGCATCGGTTTATATGAATGTGAGATTATTACCAGGAGATCCCTTTCATGAGATCCTGCATCATATGAAGCTTGCGAACAAGGATCTGGACCTCAGCTATGAAATCCTTGTGAGAGAAGATGCTTCTAAGGTGTCTCCCCATGATTCTCAGGCATTTGAAAGTCTGGAGAAGATCATTCTGAACGTATACCCGGATGTGAAAGTGCTGCCTTATTTAATGGCTGGAGGATCTGATTCCAGAAAATACGAAGGACTTTCAGAAAATATACTGCGCTTCAGCTGCATCAGGATGAAAAATGAAGACTTGGATTCCTTACACTCAACCAACGAAAGAATTCATGTGGATAATCTCATGGGCATGATCCGTTTCTACAAAGAGCTTTTGGAAGACTATGAAATCTGATGGAAAATGTTGAAAAGACAAATTGTAGACGTTGAAATAGTGAAAAAATAAAAAAATAGACCTCCAGAACGTTCAATGTTTAGCTTGAACATCTGGAGGTCTCATTTTTCTTTACTGCTATTTGTTTGAGAATTTTCTTAGAAAAGCATCTTTTCTTTCAATCAGAGAATCCACTTCATTTTTCAATAGACTGTCTTTGGGATGACCGGCTTCCATGAAGAACATGGAGAGTCCTCCTGGTCCCACGTGGGTTCCTACTGCAACGCCCATCTGCATCATGTAGATGTCGCCTTTGAAGGTGGTTTCCTCAAGAAATTTGGTTTTCAGATTATCAGCATAGCTTTTGTCTGTTGTGTAACCGATGATGATGAAATCTGTAAGTTCTTCATCATTCCTTTTCTTGAACTCCTGGATATAGTGCGCAAGCACTTTTCTTCGTCCTCTTTCCTTTGCTACAATAGCACCTTTACCATCTTTCATGGACATGATCGGTTTCAGCTTCAGCATCTTACCGATGATGGCACTGGCACCGGAAAGTCTTCCGCTTCTGATGAGATGATTAAGATCATCTACCGTCAGGAAGTGTTTCACGTTGGTCTTATAGGTTTCGTTGAAGTCGATGAGTTCCTGATAGCTGGCACCCTTTTCTCGAAGACGAGCGCTCTTCATGATGAGCCATCCGCTTCCATGGCTCATGGATTTGGAATCGACCACATGGATCTTAACTGTCGAGCCTGGGAATTCCTCGTAGAAATAGTCCTTTGCGAGAACAGCTGACTGGTATGATCCGCTGGTACCACTGGACATGCAGATGCAGAGGATCTCATCATGTCCTTTTTCTACAGCTTCCTTCATGATGTCAAGGTAGGAAGCGGGACTTGGCATACCCGTAGTGGGTGGGTTCTTCAGATTTTCCATCATGCTGTAGAATTCGTCCGCAGTGATATCGATCCGGTCATGATAGGTCTTTCCGTCCATTGTTACGGTTAAAGATGCAATACTGATATCATATTTTTCAAGAATTTCGTTAGATAAGTCGCAGGTTGAATCTGCCATTATTTTAATCATATTTCCTCCAATGTGGGTGTGGATGGGTATTGCTGTTCTTCCATCTGTTGATGTGGTGTTAATCCTTTTCATTATACGTTATGAGGTTGGATTATTCTATAGGTGTTTTTTGTTCTGATAGACCAGAAGATGAAATTCTGATCTGATTTTTGAACTTTTGTATCTGAAGGAGGTATGAAAATTGAAGAAGAGGAAGTCCATAATGGTATAATTACTTTAATCGGGTGGTTGAAGGAGAAGGGTATGGGAATATACAGAAGATATTTTAAAAAATATAGAATGCTGTTTTTTACAGCCATGGCTTTTGTCTTTTTTGAAGCCATGTGCGACCTTCTTCAGCCCACAATCATGGCAAGGATCATCGATGATGGAGTACGAAACGGTGATGTAGGCGTGGTGGTGGATTACGGACTTCTTATGCTTTTCATCACAGCCCTTGGAGCGGTTTTCGCCACAATCAGAAATATTCTGGCATCTCATGTTTCCCAGAGATTCGGGAAGGATCTGAGAGAGGATCTGTTTGCCAAAGTCATGACATTTTCTGAAGAGAGCGCAGATAAGATCGACAGCGGATCGCTCATAACAAGAATGACAAATGATTCAGCTCAGACAGTGCAGTTTGTCAATGGAATGATGCGGATTTTCTTTAAAGCCCCCATCACAGGAATCGGAAGTATGATTCTTGCGGTGGCCTTAAGTCCCAACCTGTCTCTGGTGCTGTTTGCGGTGGTGAGCATGGTGACAGTGCTGATCATCATCAGCATGAAAATGAGCTATAAGCGTTTTGCCAAGGTGCAGTATGCCATGGACAGGCTGAATCTTGTGATTCAGGAATACCTGATGGGCATCAGGCTGGTCAAGGCATTCGGAAGACAGGATTATGAGGAGGAAAAGTTTGATGTGTCCAATGAAGATCTGAAGAGAAAAGGGATCTCCTCCCAGGTGGTCATCGCTTATTTCGCTCCTATCATCAGTCTTATGGTCAGTCTGGGTATCGCATTGGTTCTCTATATCGGAAGTATCTTCTTCATGCAAGGGGAAGTGGAAGTAGGAAAAATAGCGGCTTTCATCAGTTACATGACGCAGATCCTTACGTCCATCATCATGATCACCAACATCTTCAATACTTTTGTCAGAACAAAAGCCTCTACAGAACGTATATCAGAGATCTTTTCCTCCACCGATGATTTCAGAGGTGGAGAGGAGACCTTGACTGGAAAAGGTGTGGATCTGACCTTTGACAAAGTTTCTTTTGCCTATCCAGAAGGAAGCGGAAAGCTGGCTTTGGAGGAGGTGTCTTTCTCAGTAAAGAAAGGGGAGACCCTTGCTGTCATCGGACCCACAGGGTCGGGGAAATCCACGCTGGTGTGGCTGCTCCTTCGGTTTTATGACGTGAAGAGCGGAAGGATTCTTCTAAATGGCAAAAATATCAAGGAGATTCATGCGGATCATCTAAGGCAGGACATTGCGCTGTCATCCCAGAAGACGATGCTTTTCTCAGGAACGATCAGAGAAAATATCGCATGGGGTGGGGACGATATCCCTTTCACCCGGGTGGAGGCTGCTGCAAAAGCTGCAGAAGCACATGAATTCGTCTCTTCCATGAGCAATGGATACGAGAGCGAGATCATGCAGGGTGCGGTCAATATATCCGGTGGACAGAAGCAGAGAATCTCCATTGCCAGAGCTCTGGCAAAACAGTCGAAACTGCTCATTCTGGATGATTCCACCAGTGCATTGGACGCGGTGACCGATGCGAAGGTCAGAAAAGCCATCAGGGAATTTGATTATGGAAAAACCACCATCATCATCACCCAGAGAATTGGCACCGCCATCGGAGCTGATCAGATCCTTGTATTGTCCCGCGGAAAAAATGTGGGATTCGGAAGTCATAAGGAGCTGATGAAAAGCTGTGAAATCTATCAGGATCTTTATGCTTCCCAGATAGGGGATGAAGACACAGGGGAGGTGGTTTCTCATGGCTAAGGAGAATAAGAGCGCCGAGAATCTTGATAATCTGCCTAAATTCGGGCAGATGGGCGGAGCGGGAAAAAGATTCAATCCGGGCGAAAAACCGAAGAATATGAAGGGAACCTTGAAGAGACTCCTTCGGCTGTTCGGAAAATACAGAAAGTCCATTGCCGTGGCAGGGGTTCTGACCCTTGGAGCTTCAGCGATGATGCTGGTCGCTCCGCTACTCATCGGCAGAGCTATCAATACCTATGACATAGAAAATCAGAGCGTGGATGTGACCCTTCTTTACAGAATTCTCATGATTCTGATCCTGAGCTATGTAATGGTGTGGATTCTGCAGACGCTGAATGGAGTGCTCATGGCCAAGGTGACGCAGAAACTGGTGAAAGATCTGAGAGAAACTTTTTTCAGGAAGCTGCAGACGATCCCGCTGAGTTTCTACGATCAGAGAGCTCATGGAGATACCATGAGCAGAATGACCAATGATGTGGATAACATCAGCACTTCCATCGCCCAGACCACAACGGAATTCATCGGTGCTCTCTTCACCTTCGTTGGGACACTCTTCATGATGCTCTACTTGAATCTCACGCTCACACTGATTGCACTGATTTCCATTCCACTCTTTATCATGCTCACAAAAGTCATTGCAAGAAGGAGCAGATTCTATTTCATGGGAAGACAAAGAGCACTTGGTAAGCTCAGTGGAATCATTGAAGAGAGCATCACCGGACTCAAAATGGTGAAAGCCTTCAATCAGCAGGAGAAGATGGAAGAAGAGTTCAGATCTACCAATGAGAACCTCAGGCATCATGCCACAAGAGCGCTGATCTGGGCCGGTTTTCTGATGCCGTTTCTGAATGTCATCGGCAATCTGTCCTTCGGGCTCATTGCGCTTGCAGGAGGCATCATGACGGTGAGAGGGCTGATTTCAGTGGGACTGGTGGTCAGTTTTCTGACCTACTCCAAGCAGTTTGCCCGTCCGCTGAACAGCATCGCAGGGATGTTCAATAATATTCAGGCAGCCCTTGTGGGGGCGGAAAGAATCTTTGAAGTGCTGGATGAGGAAGAGGAGATAAGGGATGGTGAAGATGCTGGTCTTCTTACAGATCCAAAAGGGGCAATCGAGTTTCAGCATGTACATTTCTCCTATGACGGAAAGACACCCATTCTACAGGATGTAAGTTTTAAGATTGAAACAGGTGAAACAGTTGCACTTGTTGGTGAGACAGGGGCAGGGAAGACAACCATTGTAAATCTCATGACCAGGTTTTATGATCTGAATGAAGGGAGCATCACGTTTGATGGAAGGGATATCAGAAAGATCACAAGAAGAAGTCTCATGGAGAATTTTTCGGTGGTGCTGCAGGACACGGTGCTGTTTACAGGGACCATCAAAGATAATATAAGGTATGCAAAGCCTACCGCAACAGATGAAGAGATCATAAAGGCTGCACGGCTTGCTCATGCGGAAGAGTTTATTCTCATGCTTCCAGAGGGCTACGATACAATGGTTTCAGGGAGCACGGATACCTTGAGTCAGGGGCAAAGACAGCTCATCTCCATCGCAAGAGCGGTACTAAGTGATGCACCGGTGCTGATTCTGGATGAAGCGACCAGTTCTGTGGACACCAAGACGGAGAAAGAGATACAGAAAGCCATGGTAAAGCTTCTCACTACCCGTACCAGCATCATCATTGCTCATAGGCTTTCCACAATTCGAAATGCGGACAGGATTTATGTCATTGGGGATGGAAGAATCATGGAAGAGGGTAATCACGAGGAACTCATGAAGAAAAGGGGTCCTTATTCTGAAATGGTGCACAGCCAGTTGGGAAGTCTGGGGTAAGTAAATGAACTGATCTGAAAAAGGAGAGGAGAATTTTGATATGAATGAAGTAGAAGAGTACATCGCAGGCTTTCCGCCTGAAGTGCAGGAGAGACTGAAGAAAGTGAGAGAGATTATTCATGAACTGGCTCCCAAAGCATCTGAAAGGATCTGCATGGGCATTCCCACATACGACTTGAATGGGAAATGGCTTGTACATTTTGCGGGGTTTAAAAAACATATCGGGTTCTATCCTCAGCCGGAGGGGATAGAGGCCTTCCGTGAACAGCTGAAAGATTTCAAGACGTCCAAAGGAACGATTCAGTTTCCTCTGAACAAGCCACTTCCTGAGGAGCTTATAGGTGACATCGTTAAATACAGGGTGGAGCAGCAGGGCAGATAAGTGATGTGCAAATGGGCGGATTAAAAGAAGACAGCTTCCCGAAAATCGGGAAGCTGTCTTTAAATGAGCAAGTATTTCATTATAATTGGACAAAAAAGAAAGCAGCTGCTTACGCAACTGCTAATCTCATTGAACTATCTGTTAAACTTCTCGTTCTTTCTTGCTCTTCTGCAATCAGGACATCTAACTGGTTCGTTTTCGAATCCCTTTTCCTTGTAGAATTCCTGTTCACCTACTGTGAAAATGAATTCGTTGTTGCAGTCTCTGCAAATGATCTTCTTATCTTCCATTGATTTTTTTCCTCCTTAGAACAGACATACATTATTCTCTGACGCTAAGGCGAAATTGAAATCATTGTAATGTACTGTATATTTTTGTTCCGTTTACCGGACTATGTCAGTATAGCACAGTCTTTACGAATTAGCAAATATAATATTTCAGAGGTTTATCTGAGATTTATCTGCTGTTTTATCTACCGTTTTACAGGTGCTGGATCCCATTAAAATAGGATTTAAACCAAACAAAAAGCAGTTGCCGAAGCAACTGCTAATTTATTAGACTATCTTCTGTTGAACTTTTCGTTCTTTCTTGCTCTTCTGCAATCAGGACATCTAACTGGTTCGTTTTCGAATCCCTTTTCCTTGTAGAATTCCTGTTCACCTACTGTGAAAATGAATTCGTTGTTGCAGTCTCTGCATATGATCTTCTTGTCTTCCATTATTTTTTCCTCCTTAGAACAGCTATCCTTGAAATTTCCTGTCCCCTAAGGTGAAAGTAAATCTTCTTGTTTAAACTGTTATTTATGCCCTTTGTTAGGACTCGTTAAGTATAACAGATTACTTGAAAAATTGATACAAGAAAGAGAAGATATGCATATTTCACTTTCAAAAGGTTGAATTGGTGACATTTCATCTATTAAAGTGGGGTTTATTTGCTGATTTGTGTGATATTTTCGAAAAAATATATACTTCAGGCTCTATTTGTATTATGATTTATTTGGATGAAAAACACATGAATCATCCTAATAATAGGCAAAGGAGCTGGTTTATATGAAAAAAGATATTGCAGAAGTTTTAAATAACCAAATCGGAGGATCTGCCTATTAACTAGGAGCCTCCAACATTAAATGGAGGAATAAGTATTGGAAAAAAGAATGGAAAATTTAGGATTCACAGAAAGAATTCTCATGGAAGCGACGCTTTATGATGATCTTTTTCTTGGGAGAGTCATCTCTCAGTCTAAGGATCTCTACCGAGTTGCGCTTAAAGAAGGAGAACTCTATGCAGAAGTATCAGGGAAGATGAGGCATCAGGCGAATTCCGTACTGGAATTTCCAGTGGTGGGAGACTTTGTCATGGTGGACAGAGAATCTGATGAGAGGGGCAATGGAATCATCCATGCAATCCTTGGAAGAAAGAGTCTATTTGTCAGAAAAGCCGCAGGCAAAAGTCCGAAGCCCCAGGCAGTAGGTGCAAACATTGATACCGTATTTCTTTGCATGGCCCTTAATAGCGACTATAACTTAAGAAGACTGGAAAGATATTTTGCAGTGGCACTGGATAGCGGTGCAGTTCCTGTCATTGTATTGACCAAATCAGATCTTTGCCAAGATCTGGAAGAAAAGATAAGAGAAGTGGAAAAAACAGTACTCGGATACGATGTGCTGGTGACCTCCGCTTTTATCGATCATGGTCATGACATGCTGAAGCCTTATCTTGGTAAGGGGAAGACCGTTGCATTCATCGGTTCTTCAGGTGTGGGAAAATCCACCCTGATCAACAGACTGTTAGGCGACGAGGTCATAGAAACAAAAGGACTTAGAAATGATGACAAGGGTAGGCACACGACAACCATAAGAGAGCTGTTTCTACTGCCAGACGGAGGAGCGGTCATCGATACCCCAGGTATGAGAGAACTTGGAATCGATCATGCGAACATCGAAGAGTCCTTTGAGGACATCTCGGATCTGGCTCTGCAGTGCAGATTTCATGACTGCCGTCATGACAAGGAACCCGGATGCGCCATAAAAAAAGCCCTGGAAGAAGGAGTACTCGATCGAGCACGCTATGAAAACTATCTGAAGCTGAAGGAAGAAAGCAAATATCAAGGCTTAAACTCCAGACAGATCGAAGAACGGAAGATCAAAGATATGTTCGGTGGAAAGAAGGAAATGAAGAAAGCGTTCAAAGAGATCAAGTCCAAGAACAGATAGGAGATACTTTTAGAGCGTCTTGGATAGAAGGGGAGGATGAGGTTTGTGATGGATAAAAAAACGGCTGATTACTGGGCGCATTTTATTAGCGAAACTGGAAGGAATCCTGATACATCCTGCTACTCCGTATTTCATTTTGAACTGACAAAAGAGCTCGCAGAATCACTGCTAGAGCTGGTCCTCATAGGAAAGAAAAAAGCCACGGCAAGCAGCAGGAATTCCTTTGAAATTGATGGAGAAAGACTTCCAGAGATAGGAGACCTATCCGTGATTACTGACTTTGGGGGCATTCCCAGATGTGTCATCGAAACCACAGGAGTAACCCTAGTTCCGTATAATGAGATGACTTATGAAATCTGCAGCCGGGAGGGCGAAGATGATGATCTAGAGTCCTGGCAGAGAGGACATGAGAAGTTTTTCAGAAACGAAGGTGCTGAAATGGGTTATGTATTCAGTGAGGACCTGATGGTAGTCTTTGAAGATTTCAGAGTGTGTTACCAATAGAGACAGAGAGGAGATGGATGGTGTAATATCATCCATCTCCTCTCTGTTATGGATCTGTAAGAGTCTATACGAGGAGCATCCAAGGAATACGGTCAATCCAAGCGGCATATGATATAATCATTAGGAAAGATATTTAGTAGAACATAGAAGATGGAAGCCATGATGGGATGGTAAAAGGAGTAAAGATGAGTAAAATATTAGTGCTTGCTGAGAAACCCTCAGTAGGAAAAGATATAGGAAAGGCACTTGGTGTCCATGGAGGACAAGACGGATACATGGAAGGAAAGGATTATGTGATCACCTGGGCTCTTGGGCATCTGGTGACGCTTGCTGCGCCTGAGGAATATAAACCGGAGTATAAAGAGTGGAAGATGGAAGTACTTCCGATGCTTCCAGAAAAGATGAAGCTATCGGTCATCGGGAGAAGTGCAAAACAGTACAACACCGTGAAGCATCTGATGAACCGTAATGACATCAGTGAAATCATCATTGCAACGGATGCGGGTAGAGAAGGGGAACTGGTTGCAAGATGGATCATCTATAAGGCCGGTGTGAGAAAACCTATGAAGAGGCTCTGGATCTCTTCTGTCACAGAAAAAGCCATCCGGGACGGATTCAAGAATCTCAAGGATGCAAGAAACTATGAGAATCTGTATAAATCTGCAGAGGCCAGAAGCAAAGCCGACTGGATTGTCGGAATCAATGCCACCCGTGCTTTGACGGTGAAGCATAATGCCCAGCTGTCCTTAGGTCGTGTTCAGACACCTACCTTAGGCATTGTGAAGTCAAGAGAAGAGGAAATCAGATCCTTCAAGCCTGTTTCCTACCATACAATCAAGGTGAAAGCAGGAGGAGTCTATTTCCATCATGAGGGTGGAAGAATTTTCAATGAAGAGGAAGCCAGAACCAAGTATAAATCACTTGACGGGAAGAAGCTTCAGATAACAGATGTGCGAACATCGGAGAAAAGAAAAGATGCACCGCTTCTTTATGATCTGACGGAGCTTCAAAGAGATGCAAGTAATCTTTACGGACTCAGTCCCAAAGAGACCCTGAATACCATGCAGGTGCTCTATGAAAGACATAAGATTCTGACCTATCCGAGAACGGATTCAAGGTATCTGACCAAGGATATGACGGCCACTCTTGCAGAGCGCGTCAAAGCATCCGCAAAGGGAGACCTGACCAATATCGGTAAAGAGATTCTCAGAAAAGGCATCAAAGAGAAGAGAAGCTTTGTCAACGATCAGAAGGTCTCTGACCATCATGCCATCATTCCTACAGAGGAGTCTGTGGTTTTAAGTACCCTAACAGACAAGGAAAGAAAGATCTATCTTCTTGTGGTGAAGCGGTTCTTAAGCGTGCTCATGGATCCTTATGTCTATAATGAAATGGTAGTTTCGGGAACAATCGGAAACGAGAGCTTCAAGAACAAATCCAAGGTGACAGTGAGCCAGGGGTATAGAGCACTAATCAAGGAACAGGATGAGGAAGAAATCGAAGAGAGAGAGACACTCTTTAAAAAAGGAGACCAGCTTTCTCTTGAAAAAGTATATCTTGAAGATGGAAAGACGAAGCCTCCAGTATACTTTACCGATGCGACGCTTCTATCCGCCATGGAAAATCCTGTGAAATATATGGACACCGATGACAAGAAGCTGGAAGCGATTCTGAAAGAAACCAGTGGATTAGGTACAGTGGCTACCAGAGCTGATATCATCGAGAAACTCTTTTCTTCCTTCGTTCTTGAAAAAAGAGGAAAAGAGATCCACATCACGGAAAAGGGAAGACAGCTTCTGAATCTGGCACCGGAAGAGATGACTTCTCCGGAAATGACGGCCAGATGGGAATCGAAGCTGGAGAAGATCAAAAACGGACAGCTGAAAGAAGAAATTTTCATAAAAGAAATGGAAGAGTATACGAAGAAGATCATCAGTGAAATCAAGATGTCCAAGAAAACCTTCCATCATGACAACGCGACAAAGCAGCAGTGTCCTACCTGCGGTAAGTATCTTCTGGAAGTGAAGGGAAAGACATCCACCATGCTTGTCTGTCAGGACCGTGAATGCGGCTATCGAAAGACGCTCAGCAGCCAGTCCAATGCAAGATGTCCTGATTGCAAGAAGAAGATGGAGCTTGTGGGTGAAGGTGAAGGGAAATACTTCAAGTGCAAATGTGGATATAGAGAAAAACTCACCGCTTTCCAGGCAAGAAGAGAAAAGGAAGGTACTGCAATGAAAAAGGGTGAAGTGAAGCAGTATCTCAACAAAATCAACAATCAAAATGACGAACCGCTCAATTCAGCCCTGAGTGATGCACTGAAGGATCTGTTCAAATAACAGGTCATTTAGAAGCAATCAGCAAGAAACAATCTGTAAGAAACGGCTAGCGAGAAGCATAAGAGACAAGAAAACAAAAAGAAGCATAAAAAATAGACAGCTGATGGAAGTGATCTTCCATCAGCTGTTTTGATTAAAGAGGTTTATTCTGATTCAGGTAACTCAGTGCATATTCCGCATAGAGCGCTGCTCCGTTTATAAGAACATCTTCATCGATGTCGAAATGATCGTTATGATGAGCAAAGATAGTCTTCTTTTTTGGATTTCCTGAGCCGATGAAGGCAAAGCATCCTGGTTTATGCTCCAGATAGAATGAAAAGTCTTCGCCTCCCGTGGTCTTTTCCATGATGACGATATTTTCTTCACCTAAGACTGTCTTTGCTGCTTCATAAGCGATTTCAGAGGAAGAAGCTTCATTATGTACCGGAGGAAGATTATGGATATAGGTAAGCTCTGCTTCAGCCCCGTAAAGTGAAGCTGTATTTTCCATGACTCTTGTTACAGAGCCTTCAATGGTTTCACCGATTTCGTTTCTGAAGTACCGGACTGTTCCTTCCAGTTCCGCTTCTCCTGAGATGACATTGAAAGCAGTTCCACTGTGAATGGAACCTACTGACACCACAAGAGGGTCCAGAGGGCTGTATTCTCGGCTCACAATGGTCTGGAAGTTCATGACCATAGCAGAAGCCACCACCACAGCGTCCACTGTCTGATGAGGCATGGAGCCGTGTCCTGAAAGACCTCTGATCTTTATTTTGAAACGGTCCGTAGCAGCCATTCTTTCTCCGGCTTCAACAGATACCTTTCCCGTAGGAAGTCCGGACCAGATATGGGCACCGAAAACATTGTCGGTCTTTTCATACCAGTCTCCCGTTTCCATGAGAATCTTTGCGCCTACGCCGATTTCTTCCGCTGGCTGGAAAAGAAGATAGACAGTGCCGTGAAGATCCTCAAGAGAATCCATGAGCATCTTTGCTGCAGTAAGAAGGATGGACATATGGGCATCATGACCGCAGGCATGCATTGTCCCATCTGTAAGGGACTTATATGGCACGTCATTTTTCTGCGTGATCTTCAGGGCATCCATATCGCTTCGAAGCGCGACAGTCTTTCCCGGGTGTTTTCCTTTGATCGTAGCGATAAGTCCTGTAGGCTTTGCCTTGATATAAGGAATCCCGAGCTTGTCCAGTTCCTTCATGATGAACCGGGTGGTTTCGAATTCTTCCAGACTCAGTTCAGGATGCTTATGTAAATATCTTCTCAGCGCAACGATTTCCTCTTTGTATCTCTCTTTCATGGTCTCTGTATCCAGCATATATTTCCTCCTGTAAAAGCTCATTTTCAGACTATTCTAAAGGATTAGAAGGCTGGTGTCAATGAAGTTCTGAACAGAATGTGACGAGATGAATACAAAAGATGAATTTATGGTCAATCTCCTTGATGTATATACCCCCTAGTGGTATATTGGATGCAATATAATAAACATTGGAGGAATCAAAATGAGTATCGTATATGAGAAAAAGACAGAGAAGAGTTATGAAAAGGCTTTGGAAGATCTGAAGAAGGCACTGG
>DATIRH010000105.1:0-2176 GCA_035469845.1 Proteiniclasticum sp.
AGAATGAAGCACATAACTATGAGCTTCTTGATACGGATCTTATGATTTCCTCTTTTGGAACAGATCTTAGTGGTGAATTATACATCGTGGATTTCCAGGGAAAAATCTATGCCTTAAAAGAAAAGGAGAACTAGATGGCGAAAAAATTTGACCTGAAAGAAAATGTGAAAGAATTTCTTCTCACTGGAGATCCTTCCATCGCATTCCAGACACGCAAATACCTTCTGGAAGAAAACGAAGAAGATCTTCGAAGCCTTCAGAAAGAAACCCTGATTTCCGGTTTCGGGAAAAGATTTTTTGACGTGCAGCATAAAGACGGTAGTTTCGGACAGAGTCACTATGTCGGAAAATGGACCAGCACCCACTACACCTTGCTTGATCTTCGTTATATTGAAATACCTCGCGACACCGAAAAGGCGCTGATTCCGGCCAGAAATATTCTTTTAGAGCATAGAGCGCTGGATGGAGGCATTGCCATCAGCAGCGACAAAAAAAGCGATCTCTGTGTCAATGGAATGTATCTCACCTACGCCTGCTATTTCGGTGTGGAGGAAACCCTGCTTATCCCTTTAGTGGATCAGCTCCTCTCTTCCAGCCTTCCTGATGGAGGTTTTAACTGCAGATTTAATCGAAATATTGTCCATCACAGCTCCATGCATTCCACAATCAGTGTACTGGAAGGCTTTCTTGAATATAAGCGAAGTGGATATACCTATAGACTAAAAGATGTGGAGACTTCTGTCGTGAAAGCTTCCGAATTTCTCCTCATGCACCACCTGTATAAATCTGATAAAACAGGAGTAGTCATCGACAAGAAGTTCCTCCTGCCTGCCTTCCCTACCCGATGGAAATATGATATACACAGAGCACTCTACTACTTTGCAGATGCTGCTCATCCCTATGATGAGCGCATGAAGGAAGCTCTTCTTCTTCTGAACGAAAAAGAGCTAAGTGATGGAACCTTTCCAAAAGGGCCTACCTACTCAGGGACACTACACTTCCCTCTTGAAGAAGGAAGACGAGGCCGCTTCAACACACTCCGATGTCTGAGAGTGGTAAAAACCTATAGCGATAAACTTGAGAAATAAATAAAAGTATATTGAAGAAGAGCTGCTCAATTATTGAACAGCTCTTCTTTACTATCTGATATTTAATTTGTTTTCATGAATCAAACATGTACTTATGCAAAAATAATCCAGGTCAGTATATAACCTGACATTACGGCGACAAGTGTAAATGGTACACCGATTCTTGTGAAATCCTTCGTTGTGACATTGAACCCCTGCTTCGTCAGAATACCGATTCCGGCAATATTGGCAGAAGCACCGATGGGTGTAAGGTTTCCTCCAAGAGTCGCTCCGATGATCAGACCGAAATAGAGCACAGTCGGATCTCCTCCTAGAAGAGCCGCGATACCACCTACCACAGGAAGCATCGTCGCTGTATAGATGATGTTGTCGATGAATGCTGAAATCAGCACCGAAAACCATACAATCAGTGTATACACAAGGAACATGTTATCCCCTGAGATCTTCACGAAAAGCGCTGCAATATCTTCGATAACACCGACAGCAGAAATACCGCCAACTACAATAAACAGACCTGAAAGAAGAAGAAGCGTCACATAGTCGATTTCTCTCACTGCATTTCTGATCAGTATCCTGTCCCGATTCACAACATAGCTCTTTATCAATCCTACAAGAAGAAGCCCCATACAGATCAGACCGTTGATGGTTCTTGGTGTATTCGGAATGAAAGAAGCGGCAATCAGCAGAAGCACCATTGAAATCAGGAGAACAGATGGAAAATAATCTGTTACCACCGTCTTATCAAGAGCAGTTACAGGCTGCTTCTCTTTTCTGAAAATCCATAGAAGTACAAGTGTGGACATGACCGCACCGACCTGAACGATGAAAAACAATCCCATCTTCCCATTATAAATAAAGAAATCAAAGAAGTTCATATCCAGATGCCCTGCCAGAAGGATGGACGTTGTATCACCCACCAGTGTTGCTGCACCCTGCAGAGTCGAAGCGACAGAGATGGAAATGATGCTGGCGATTGGTGAGACACCGAGTTTTTTGCAGATGGTGAGTGCTACTGGGGCTACCATCAGCACCGTAGCCACATTATCTACAAATGCGGAAATAATTCCTGCGAAAAGTGAAAGTGAAAC
>DATIRH010000106.1:0-1525 GCA_035469845.1 Proteiniclasticum sp.
ACCGATTTCAAGGAGTGTTATGAAACAAATCACTGCAATGGTTCCATTTCGTATCAAATCTATATCAAGAACAGCTTCTGTTCCTGTCTTATCAATGACCTCTTCTAGAAACACGATAAAGCCTCTGCTTAACAGGTCTCTATTTGAAAGAACAAGCACGGTCACGCCAAGACTGACAAGTGAATCCACAGCAGTAAGTATACCAAGAAGTTCATTCCATCTTCCGTAGATCAGTTTGAAAATCGAAACTAGAATGCTTAATCCTCCTGAGAAGAGAATGATGAATTTATATCTTGCGACAATTTCACCATTAAATATTCTTATGGTGTCATTTTGCGTGTATATCGCGATCAGGTCGTTCCTGTAGATGAATATAAAGAGGAAGACAATGGTCATGACCATCGTTATGACCATTTCCAGCTTTGATATCTTTTTCCGTCCAACATCCGGAATTTCTTTCAGATTGGAGACTTTAAATGGTTTCTCGATAGAATGCAGTACTTCATCTGTCGAATTCGTTCTTTCAATAATCACAAAAATCACTGTAACCCAGAAGATAAATCCGACCAGCACAGAAAATATCGTGGTGAATCCACTGACGATGATCCCGATGATTTCTCCTACTGATGCAATACCTCCTACCGACGTAATATCTTTAGCCTCCGTAATCAGTTCCAGAGTAAACGTGATGATGCCGATGATGACTGCTGCTAAAGCAACGATTTTCAGAACTTCCAGATAAAGATGATAGACTTTAGGACCAATAATATAGTGCTCAGTACCCATGTAAGATAAGGCCAGTTTAAAGGGACTTCCCATTTCTTCCAGAATCCTGACGATATTCTCTTCACTGTTGTCATTTCCGAGCATATCAATAATATTTGCTCTTAATTCTTCAGAAATTTCTGCCCGGTCTTTTTCAGGCAGGTATTTCACAACTGCATAGATGTACTGATCTATATAGTGCATTTTCAGACCTCCTTCAGGATATTTTGCATTGTATCAACAGATTGACTCCACTCCATCTTTAGAAGCTCATAGACCTCTTCGCCTAATGTGCTTAATTTGTAATATTTTCTGGGTCTTGATTCTTTTGTGCTCCATTGGCTAAGAAGTATTCCCTGCTTCTCCAGTCTTCTAAGCAGCGGATAGAGCGTATTAGACTCAATGGGAATCTTCATATCAACTAGTTTTTCAAGCAGTGAATATCCGTACTCAGGCTCTTTAAGTTGACTTAAAACAGCCAGCGTAATGGTTCCACGTTTAAGTTCTACAATGAAAGTGTTCACATAAGCATTTTTTGTATCCATATTTATCACCACTTTTATTATACTGTATGACGCACTATATAATCAAGTATGTACTATAATTTAGCCCAATAAAAAAACCTAGACTTTCGTCTAGATTTTCTTATTGTTCATCAATGTGTTCTCTTATTTCCAGGATATTGTCATTATGTGCCAAGTCCCTGATCACCTGAAAAATGTTGAGTGATCTTGGCAAGTTGATTGTATAGATACAACTC
>DATIRH010000107.1:0-1541 GCA_035469845.1 Proteiniclasticum sp.
CTTCCCTTTCGTCTGGAAACAGGGTATGTGACTATGAATGAGAAGAGCGGAGCTGAGCTATTCTATTACTTTGTGGAGTCTGAAAGAAATCCGAGCGAAGACCCACTCATCCTGTGGTTGCTTGGAGGGCCGGGCTGCTCGGCTATGAATGGGATGACCTTGGACATGGGACCTCTCAGATTCAAGCTTGATGATTTTGATGGCCAATTGCCCAATTTATATTCTAATCCTTTTGCTTGGACTAAGATTTCAAACATGATCTTCATAGATTGGCCTATTGGTACTGGGTTCTCCTACTCAAAAACTGCAGAAGATTATACCACAGAAGACGTTAAAGGGACTACATCTATGTACAAGTTTCTAAGGAAGTGGTTCCTCGATCATCCAAGTTTCCTTTTAAATCCTTTCTACATGGGTGGCGATTCGTATGGTGGGAAGCTGGCTGTGCTAACTGCTCATAAAATAGTTGAAGGAAATGAACGAGTTCGGAAACCTCTAATCAATATCCAGGGTTATCTGGTTGGTAATGCTGCAACAGGTGAAAAAGTTGATACAATCACTCAAGCTCTTCATGCTTATGGATTGGGAATTATTTCCGCGGAACTCTACACGTTGATAATGGCAAATTGTGCGGGAGAAGACTTCAAGAAGCCTCAAAACGTGCTTTGTGCTACTCATCTTAAAACATTCAATGGGTTTCTATCAGAAATTAATTCTTATAGTGTACTGGACCCCGAGTGTTCTGATGAACCTCCAAGCACAAATGAAATGCCTGTAACTATCAGGTCTCTGAAGGAGAATCCTGAAGAGTTCATCAGTTCGCAGTCATCATCAGTTCCTGATATTTCTTGTATAACCGGTGATCTTCTTGCCAATTACTGGGGGAATCACCATCTTGTTAAAGAGGCCCTCCATGTCAAGGAGGGAACAATTGAACGATTTCACCGCTGTGACTTCAATGTGAATACATATCATTACACTCGCAGCGTCCCAAGCTCTGTACCTTATCACTACAGTCTTATTACTCGTGGTTTTCGAGCTCTGGTTTACAGTGGTGATCATGATTTGGTGATTCCATTCTTGGGCACATTAGAGTGGATAAAATCCCTCAACTTTTCTATCGTAGAGCCATGGCGATCGTGGCATGCCGGCGGGCAAGTTGCAGGATACACCATATTATTCTCAAACAACTTAACTTTTGCAACTGTGAAGGGTGGAAGTCATGTGGCACCTGGTAAAATGCCATTAGAATGTTTTGTTATGTTTGAAAGGTGGATTTCTCAGAAGGTTCTATGATTTCAGTGAATTATAGGACAAAATAGAGCCATTTCAATTATTTAGGCAAGGAGATATCATGCTTTTTATCTTAATTAAAAACAGAAAATTTGCCGATGAATACAAATTGATTGTATTTTTCATGGATTCTCTGCATATTGCTATGCTTTTCATGTCCTAGGAAGAAGACAAAATCATGCTGGTTTGTCAAATCTCAGTGCTTTTCTAGTTGGACTTTTTACTAGTTTTGTAAGAGAAGACAAAAT
>DATIRH010000108.1:0-1787 GCA_035469845.1 Proteiniclasticum sp.
TATACATGACCATCAAGTGGTTGACAACCCTTATTTTGCATGTTCACGTTTACAATTCAGAAACATTTAAATAAGTATGAAATGCTTAATAAAACTCTATGAAAAAAGATATGGAGAAGAATTCTTACTCCATATCTTTACTATCTTTTCAATTATGTTCACTGAGACTACTAAATCAAACTACTATCTATCCAGTCTTACAATATCTTCATAGGGATCATCCTCACCTAGAATCAGATTTTTAATGATCCGTGCTCCAGCCATACTATAGCAGGTGCCGTTTCCTTCATAACCCAGAATGTAGAAATGATTTTTTCTATCCGGATTACTTCCGATCAGAGGAAGTCCGTCCTTTACTGTACCAAATAGCGCATTATAGCTGGCATCCACATCAAGGACTATGGGATCGGCCATGATTTTTTCTATGCTTTCCTTCAGCTCTGATACCTTTTTCTCTATATACTGCTGATCCTCCACCAGGGAGTCTTTCTCTTCGTCCAGTCCTCCAGAGACAATCCTTCCGTCCTGGGTTGTTCTCAGATAAAGATAGGGCTCCTTTGTTTCCCAGATCATCACTTCTTCCGGCCAGAGCTCCTTTTTCACAGGATGCGTCACAAAGGCATAGGTACGGTTGATGCTGATTTTATCTTTCACCAGATCATACTTCTCTGCATAGCCCGTGGCAAAAATGCAGTACTTGAATGTGATTAGATGTCCCTTCTTCGTCTCTATACTATTTTCTTTAATCGTATCCAAAGCTATTTCTGTTTCAGGATAAATGTCTGTGCCTTCTTTCAGATTATGCTTCGTCACTGTCTTGATGAAGGCAACCGGATCCACATCCGCATCCCCATCAATGAGAAGTGCTCCGGGGCAGTTCACCCTGTACCTGTCGAGCGCTTCTTTCTCATTCAGGTATTCCACGCTCATGCCCTGGGTTTTAAGCGCATCATGCTCTCGTCTTATTTTGGGTATATCTTTTTCTTCTGATGCACAGTACAGGCTTTTTCTTTTTCTTATGGTACTTCCAGAAAGTTTTTCACCGATCTCAAAAAGATCCTCCATAGCAATCTCACACATCTTGTAAAATCGCCTCGCCTTGTCTTCTCCGATTTTATCGATGAACTCACTGAGCATGGTGTCGCTGCTTACCTGAAGTAGCCCGGTATTTGCACGACTGCTTCCTTCAGCCACTTTTTTCGTATCCACCATGGAAATCCTGAGACCTTTGATCTGACTCAGGACATATGCGCAGAGGGTTCCTGACATGCCCGCTCCGATGATCAGGACATCCGTCTCCAGATCTTTATACAGAGGCGACAGATCAAAATCACTCTTCCCCTCACTCCAGTAGGTTGTTCCACTGATCAGTTTTCTCATATTCACTACCCCCTTCACTCATATTTTCATCATTTTCCTCAGTTGATTCTTCCAAGAGGAATCTCAGCACTTCTGTTTCTCTTTGCAGCCATCTGTTTGGGAAGTCGTCTCTGTAGATGCTCAGATTATTTAGAAATGCCTCTTCCGGTCTCAGCCAGTAGGGCTTATAATCCAGCTCGATCTCATATCCAATGAGATTCTGTTTTATCAGTTCTTTTTCACCACCACACAGATAATAGTAAGATACCATTTCAAAGACAGAGGAGGAATCATACTGATCCTCTCTTCTTTCGATCACCTGACCGATGAGTTCAAAGACGTCATCGATTTCCAGTCCCGTCTCTTCAAGAACTTCTCTTTTGAGCGCCTCTTCATGATTTTCCTTCTCTTCGACGCCACCACCGGGA
>DATIRH010000109.1:0-3089 GCA_035469845.1 Proteiniclasticum sp.
CACGGATCAGGAGATCAATGAGCGTTATGATTACATCCTATTTGATACTGCGCCTACAGGACATACACTTAGAATGCTTCAGCTGCCTTCGGCGTGGGATAACTTCATCAGTGACTCTACCCATGGCGCTTCGTGCCTCGGACAGCTATCAGGGCTGGAAGACAAGAAGGAAGTCTACAAGCAGGCCGTCAAGACCCTTGCAAGCAAGGAGCTGACTACACTGGTGCTGGTCACAAGACCGGAATTGACACCACTTAAGGAAGCTGCGAGAGCATCCAAGGAACTGGCTGAAATCGGAGTATTGAACCAGGCGCTCATCGTCAATGGACTCATTGAAGGGTATGATGATGCCATCTCTTTAAGCCTTCATACAAAACAGGCAAAAGCCATGGCACAGATGCCAGAGATTCTGAAGAGCCTCACAGCCTACAGAATTCCATTAAGAGCTTACAATATCACAGGGATGGACAATGTGAGATCCTTACTGACTACTGACAAGGTGACAATGAGTACTGAAACCGTAACAGCAGATTCCATAGATGGTCTTAAGGATGTCATTGAGGATCTTTATAAGAGTGACAAGAAAGTCATCTTCACCATGGGGAAGGGCGGAGTCGGAAAAACAACCATCGCTGCAGCCATAGCGTTGGGACTTGCAGCCAAGGGCAAAAAAGTCCACCTGACCACCACAGATCCTGCAGCGCATCTTGAGTATATCGTCAAGGAGCATGAGGGAATCACCATGAGCAGAATCGATGAAGCGAAAGAGCTTGCGAAGTATCGCGACGAATTACTCGGAAATGCGCGGAAGAACAATCTTTCTGAGGAAGATATATCCTATATCGAGGAAGATCTGAGATCTCCTTGTACGCAGGAGATTGCTGTGTTCAGAGCGTTTGCCGAGATTGTAGATAAAGCGGATAACGAAGTGGTTGTCATTGATACAGCCCCTACAGGACATACACTGCTGCTGCTTGATTCTACCCAGAGCTACAATAATGAGATCAAGAGATCTTCAGGGGATATTCCTGAATCAGCCAGAAAGCTTCTTCCAAGGCTCAGAAACAAGGAAGAAACTGAAGTGCTGATCATCACACTGCCTGAGGCAACTCCGGTCTATGAAGCCATGAGACTGGAAGACGACCTGAAAAGAGCAGGTATTGCTACGAAATGGTGGGTTGTGAACTCTTCCATGTATAGAACAGGAACAACCAATACCATGCTGGCTGCAAAAGCCAGCAATGAGATTGAGTGGATCAACAAGATTGATGAACGCTCAAAGGGGAACTTCGCGCTTATGGCATGGAGCCCGGATGAAATAGAAGGCGAAAAGCTCAAAGAGCTGATTGCTTAGTATAAAGCTTATAAACCCTCTCTGATCTCTGCTGAATATTGCAGATCAGAGAGGGTTTTTTCATGTCAGCTGTTCAGTGCATCACCAGTATTTGGGTTGATGCACCATGACTGAAACCGGTTACTGGGCCTTCTTGAAGCTTTCGATAGGGTAATTAACGCGAACGTAACATAAGCATAATCTTGGCAAAACAATCAGAATCTATAATACAAATTGTAGGGCACGAAGATGTCTGAAAAAAATAAGCCATAATTTAGGAGGATATTAAATGTATAAGAAAATATTAGGTCTGGTATCGTCAGTGGCTGTAGTAGCTATGCTTGCAGCATGTGGGACTACACCAGCAGAGGAAACACCAACAGATAATGGGGAAGAACCAGGTACAGAAACACCATCTGAAGAGCTCGAAGGGTCCGTCATTGTGGATGGTTCAGGAACAGTATATCCACTGATGGCGAATATCGCAGAAAATTACATGACCGAAGCACAACCTGGAGTAAGTGTGCAGGTCGGTAGAGCAGGATCAAGTGCTGGACTTAAGAAGTTCGTAGCCGGTGAACTGGACTTTGCGGATGCTTCAAGAAAGATCAAAGATGAAGAAGTTGCTGAACTCGAGGCAGCTGGTAAAATCATGGGTGAGAACATCATGGAAATCGAGCTTGCCTACGATGGCCTGACTATGGTAATCAACAAAGAAAATACATGGGCAGCGGAAATGACACAGGAAGAAGTTGTGAATATGTACATTTCCGGGAAATACAAGGATGATGACAAGGTTCTCTGGTCTGACATACGTTCAGATTGGCCAAGCGAAGAGATTAAATTCTTCGGACCAAATGAAAACCATGGTACCTATGAATTCTTCTACGAAGTTATTCTTGATGAACAGGATATGGTAACAACTGCCAATCTGCAGCAGGAATACTCAACTTTAGTGGATCTGGTTTCAAAAGATGTTAATGCGATTGCATTCTTCGGATATGGATACTATGCATCCAACACAGACAAGCTGACAGCAGTGAAGATTGATTTTGGAATGGGTGGTGTTGAACCTTCATTAGAAACAATCGGGTCTGATCTTGAGTATGCTGGGTTTACAAGACTTGTATACACCTATCTTGATCTTGACAAAGCGAAAGATGCTCCTCAGATTCTAGATTATGCCAAGTTCGTTGTTTCACCAGAAGGTGCTCAGAAGCTTGCAGGAGATAATGGATTTGCACCACTACCAGCTGAGAAACATGCAGAATATATGACTATACTAGAAGATCTGAAATAAGCCATAAGTAAGAGAATTTAATTTACTTAAGATGAGAGATCATTCTCTCATCTTAAGATTGTTTATGGAAAAATTATAAAAAGGAGAATTTCATGGAGAATCAGACAAAAATAAGAGAGATGATTCAAAAAAAGGTAAAAGAAAAGAAGCGGATCATGGATAAAATTGTCCCTGGGTTTCTACTGCTCATGGCTCTTATTTCCGTGTTGACAACTTTTGGAATCATTCTGACGCTGATCACTGATGCATTCCGATTTTTTGCAGAGGTACCAATATCTGAAATACTGAGCACTGAACTGGCTCCTTTGAACAAGGACCCGAGATTTGGTTTTATTCCACTTTTAGTCGGTACAATCACGACTTCTCTTATCGCTATGTTAGTGGCGGTGACTGTGGGATTGTCTGCGGCTATCTATTTGAGTCAATATGCATCAGAAAATGTCCGTAAAGTGATTA
>DATIRH010000110.1:0-5335 GCA_035469845.1 Proteiniclasticum sp.
AGCCCTTTCTCTCGTAAAAACGTCGGGCAGTCATATTTTCTTCGAGTACCCATAGTGAGACATGGGTATAACTGCGTTTTTTCAGCTCATTTATGCCCCAGTCGATCAACTTGGAACCGATGCCTTGATTCCAATATTCAGGATGGAGATAAATCCCCCAGATTTCTCCGCAGTCATCCAACTGATCGAAATCTCTGGATTTACCGATAGAGATCAGTCCCGATGCCTGACTGTCATTAAAAATGATTGCATCCTCTTCCCAGCCTTCAGATAAGGCTCTCCGAAAATACGCTTCTCTTCTTTCGGGGGTAAAACTGTTTAATATCTCATCCGGAATGATTCCCTTATAGGCTTCTCTCCATGATGCGGAATGGATTTCTCCCAGTATTTTCGCATCATTACTATCTGCATAACGAATATGGTGCATTTTTCACCTCCAAAAAAACAGGAATCAAGGAATTAGAAATATCCTGGAGGAGCTACCTCTTGGCGTTCGTTGGGATTCTTCAGGACTTCATAAAGTTCGGTGATGGTGGCTTTTCTGTAAGTGCTCACAAGAGGTGTTGCCAGACCTAAAGTAAGGGCACTGAGAAGATACCAGCCGATGAAGGAAAGCTCCAGCACAAAGATGTTCATCTTATGACCATCGGTCATTTCTGTGCTCAGTGCAAGGGCATCCTTGTAATGCATATCCGGATGATCTGCCATAATGAAGGAAACCATATAATATTTAAATACTTTTATAATACCTGGGATGATCAGCAGCAGGAAGTGGAGAAAAATGAACAGGTTCTGAAGGAACAGGACCACAACACCATTAAGATAATTGCCTGATCTGAACGTATCAAATAGATTGAGTGGTGTATTGTCTTCAGGGTTTCTCCTGTTCACCAGAAAATATTTTGATAGACCGATGTTTAGGGGAGCAGCAATGAAGATCTGGTATAAAACGGAGACTATGCTTGCAAATACCCCGAATAGAAGGAATAAAGCGGTGAGGGGATAGGACACAATGTTATTGTAATAGTCTTCTCCAAAGGAGTAACCAAATATTCCATTTCGGATTTCCATCTCCTTGGTTGCGTCTTCTCCTAATTTAAGCGTCAGATTGCTGTTTTCGCCACCTGTGAGAAGAATGAAGAGTATTATGACTAAAACACTGATGAGAAAGGTCCCTTTCAAAGATTTCTTAGCTTGGTCTTTCAATGCACTTCTTGTCCACATGAGAATCCCTCCTTGTTTCATAAATAAATTATTAACATAATTATATACAAAGAGGATAAAAATACAATGAAAACAGGTGAGAAAAGTAGTATAAATCAAAAAAAAAGAAGCCGGAGCTTCTTTTTAGAACATGGACAGCTGAGAATTAGGATCTTCTCTTGTGATCAGGAGTCTTTCAGGATAGGATAGTATGATTTTCCGGACTTCATCAAGAGACGATTTAGGGTCCAGGAAAGACCGGATGTCCTCTTTCTTTATAATGAGTGGAGTTCTTGGATGGATTTCGGTCATCTCATTTTGAGATGCACCAGTGATAATGGAGAACCGTTCTGTGATGCTGCCGTCATTATCAGCAAATGACTGGAAGACGCCTCCCATGTAGAGAATCGGATCCGGCGTCCTGATCTGATGTTTTACTTTTTCTTTTCCCTGCCACTCATAAAAGAGATTTGCAGGAACGATGCATCGGTTTTTCAGTGCAGCATTCCTGAACATGGGTTTTTCAAAGAGGCTTTCTCCTCTTGCATTGAACACCAGCTTCTTATGAAGAGGGAATCCCCAGGTGGGTTTTCTTAGTCCCTCATTTGTTACTATAAGTGATTTTGATCCAGGATAAATATCTTTCTTTTCGTGGGTATAACTGGAAAGATCATCTTCATTGTATCGTTCTCTCACTTCATTCAGTACATCTACGAT
Organism: Proteiniclasticum sp.; assembly: GCA_035469845.1. Taxonomy (GTDB): domain Bacteria; phylum Bacillota; class Clostridia; order Clostridiales; family Clostridiaceae; genus Proteiniclasticum. The sequence continues at coordinate 1,921 of DATIRH010000110.1, forward strand.
ATTTAGGATATCATCCATGCTTAGCTCTAATTGAAATCGACCGCACAAAGTTATATCTCCCCCTTTCTCAGTATGGATTTATAGATTTTCGTCAGATCATTTCGAGAAATTTTTTCGGGATGATTTTTCAGTTTCTTTTCACTGGATAAAATATCATCCACGTATTTCTTGATTTCAGTATCTGTAAGGTTGAGGTTTCTAAAATCAAGGATTTCTTTTAGTATATTCGAGAACGCTTCTATGGAATCCACCTTGATCAGATGAAGAAGTCTTTCCAGTTTCGTTGTGTTTCTGAAAACTTTCATGTAACCGGGAAAGAGAATGCCGTTTGCGACCCCGTGAGGTACGTTTTTTTCAGAAGTGAGCACATAACCAAGTCCATGAGGGAGACTGATTCCGGTCTGAGAGATGACCATGCCTCCAATACAGGATGCCATGAGAAGCTTTTCTCGGACCTCAATGCTGCAGTCTTTCCTCCTTAAGGGTTCGAGGCATTCCCCGAATAGGCGTAATCCTTTTTCCGCCAGTGTGTCTGTAATGAGATTGGCTTGTGTGCTGAGGTAGCCTTCTGCCAGATGTGAGAATGCATCTACTGCAGTACAGACCGTTATGTCATAAGGCTTGTTAATTGTGTAGCGTGCATCTAGAAAAGCGAAGTTGGGGAAGATTCTCTGCCCGGTACTTCGGCTGATCCCTTGTTCAGGGAGGGATAAAACAGAGTAGGGGGTGGTTTCAGAACCGGGTCCTGCAGTTGTGGGTACAGCCACTATGGGAATACCCTCCAGATTCTTGAGAGAAAAAATCTCCTTGGCCTGAATATCGTTCTTAAACAGAAGGGAGATCGCTTTGGCTGCATCAATAGCAGAACCACCACCAACCGCGAGGATGAAGTCTATGTTGTTTTTCTTGTTATCCTGATAAGCTTTTTCAATAATTTTCAGGGTGGGTCTTTCTTCCACTTCATCAAAAATGATGTATTTGATATTTTCGTTTTCCAAAGCTGTAATACTATCTTCTAATGATCCGTTTAATTTTGAAGACTGAAGTCCGGTGACAATCAGACATCTATGACCAAGTCCCCGTAAATTACTGCTGTTCTTCACCAGACAGTTTCTGCCGACAATGATTGAAGTGGGCATTCTGAACTTGAATTCGAACAATTTAAAATCCTCCTCTTTCAGTTTATTTCAGCTTTTTTATTGTCTATTTTCACCTTAGTTATGCTGTTTCTTATCAATCAACGGTCACTTAACTGAAAAAAGATCGCTGTATCTATTGACATTCTTAGGTTACAAAAGTATAATAATCTTTGTCAGTTAATCTGGTTGATTAGCTCAGCTGGTAGAGCATGCGACTCTTAATCGTAGGGCCCAGGGTTCGAACCCCTGATCGACCACCATTTAATCCGGTTTTATACCGGATTTTTTATTTCATATTCCGAGCACCATCTGAATCAGCATCATTAAGAGTGCTGTAGTAATTCAAGATGCCTGCATGGCGGTATCAAGTTGTTTTTGAAATCCTGGTTGACAAGAAGTCATCCACTGCGTATAATAAATTTTGTTGTTTAATATGGTTGATTAGCTCAGTTGGTAGAGCATGCGACTCTTAATCGTAGGGCCCAGGGTTCGAATCCCTGATCGACCACCATTTAATCCGGTATCATACCGGATTTTTTTATTGTCTTTTTTTATTGTCTTTTATTCGTCTATTGTCTTTCTTCATTATAATCCAGAACTTTGAACTTAATCTTAACGATTCCATTTTCCATAGAAAATTAACTCGAAATCATTGAAGCTGAATAAGTATCTTTTCCAGATAATCCTTTTTTTTGTATCATGGAACCAGAGACCGGTGATATAATGGAAGAAAATAGTGAGAATTGGAGAGGATTATATGAGAGACCAGAGATTAGAAAAATTAGCGAAATTACTTGTTCATTATTCCACTGAAGTGGTCCCCGGAGATTTTGTCTACATTCGTGCAGATGAAGTGGCTACGCCCTGGGCAAAGGCTGTAGCTAGAGAAGCTGTAAAAGCTGGAGGACATGTGGAGGTGGTACTTACTTCCGATGAGATCAATGAAGTGATTTTAAAAGAATCCACATCGGATCAGCTGAAGGAGGGAAACCTTATCAATGAAACCCTGCTTGAAAAAGCCGATGTGTGGCTCACTGCATGGGGATCCAGAAATGTGAAGTATGCGACGAATATAGATTCAGAGAAAATCAAGGATTCATCCATTGGGGCAAAGAAGTGGAGAAAGTTCTATTCAGACCGCACAGGCGATGGTAGCCTCAGATGGTGTGGTACCCAATTTCCTGCTTTAGGAGATGCCCAGGAGGCTGGAATGAGCCTTGAGGAGTACGAAGATTTTGTTTATGGTGCAGGGCTTCTGGATCAGGAAGATCCGGTTTCAGCTTGGAAGAGGATTTCACAAGAACAGGAACGCTGGATCAACTATCTCAATACGAAGAAAACCATCAGAATCCTGTCAGGAGAAACCGATGTAACCGCGAAGATAGAAGGAAGAAAGTGGGTCAACTGTGATGGAAAGCAGAATTTTCCAGATGGAGAGATTTTCACTTCACCCGTCGAAGATGCTGTAGATGGGAAAGTGCATTTTGAAATTCCGCTTATCTATGCGGGCAAAGAAATCGAGGGAATTCGGATAAATATCGAAAAAGGAAGAGTTGTAGAAGCCTCTGCTGAAAAGGGAGAAGAGCTTCTATTAACCATTCTTGATACGGATGAAGGAGCAAGAACCTTCGGGGAACTTGCAATCGGAACCAACTATGGTATTAAGAACAGCACCAAAAATATCCTGTTCGATGAGAAGATCGGTGGAACCTTCCATATGGCCATTGGGGACTCATTCCCAGAAGCAGGTGGTGAAAATAAAAGTGTAATCCACTGGGATATGATTGGAGAGCTTAGAAAAGAAGGAAAAATTTATGCTGACGGAGAGCTGTTCCATGAAAATGGTCAGTTTCTCCCTGAAGTGCTGGCACGCTTTGAAGAAAAAAACAAAAGATAGCGTTACTGATTCTTAGTCCAGTCACCACAAATGGAGGTGGAGAATTTGATCAAGGAACTCAATTACAGCAAAGTGGAAGGAACTGTTACTGTACCTCCTTCCAAATCCTATGCCCATCGTGCACTCATAGCCTTGTCGCTCTCAAAAGGCAAGGGAACGATTCGTCACGTCGATTTGTCATCTGATATCATGGCTACGTTGAAATGTCTTGAAGACTTAGGTGTGGATTTCTTTGTTGATAACGAAGATGTCATGCTTGATGCCACTTCATTTGGAAATAGAAGAGACCGTGTGCTTAAACCTGAGGAATCAGGGTCGACATTGAGATTCTTTATTCCCATCACACTGCTGTTTGATGAGGTCTATACATTCAGAGGAA
>DATIRH010000111.1:0-1859 GCA_035469845.1 Proteiniclasticum sp.
GCCTATTTCTCCTGTAATCAGAGACGCGTGTTACCTTTTCTTAGTTGTTGCCTTCAAAATCGTCTATATGTCCCATTCTTTCTCTCTTTGTCTTCATATAGTACTCATTATTTTCGTTATGATTCATCTGTATGGATACTCTGTCCACAATCTCGATCCCATAACCCGTCAGACCCGCTACCTTCTTCGGATTATTCGTCATGAGCTTCACCCTTTTCACACCTAGATCAAGAAGGATCTGGGCACCGATGCCATAGTCTCTTAAGTCTGCAGGAAATCCTAAAGCCAGGTTTGCATCTACCGTGTCCATCCCCTGATCCTGAAGCTCGTATGCTTTGATTTTATTGATGAGGCCTATCCCTCTTCCTTCCTGTCTCATATAGAGCAGAATCCCTCTTCCTTCTTCTTCGATCTTCTTCATGGCTGCTGCAAGCTGTTCTCCACAGTCACATCTCAAGGAAGCCAAGGCATCTCCTGTAAGGCATTCTGAATGCACTCTTACAAGAACAGGATCTGAGTCCGTTACATCACCCTTCACAAGGGCAACATGGTGTTCTCCATTTAAGGTGTTAAGATATCCGACCATCTTGAAATCACCATATTTTGTAGGCAGATCCGCTTGTGTGACTCTACTGATGAAGCTTTCATTTTTTCGTCTGTAAGAGATCAGATCCGCTATGGTGATGATCTTAAGATCATGTTCTTTTACGAACTCCATCAGCTCAGGAATTCTGGACATGCTTCCATCTTCACCCATGATTTCACAGATGACGCCAGCTGGATAGAGACCTGCCATCCTTGGAAGATCAACAGCTGCTTCTGTATGCCCTGCTCTTCTGAGCACACCACCTTCTTTTGCTTCTAGAGGAAACATGTGACCAGGTCGTCTGAAATCATCTCCAGTTGCATCGGGATCAAGGACTTTTCGTATGGTCGCTGCTCTCTCTTGTGCAGATATTCCAGTGGTTGTTTCCATGGCATCGATGGAAACTGTAAACGCAGTCTGATGATTATCTGTGTTTTTCTCCACCATGGATAGAATGCCCAGTTTCTTCAATCTGTCTCCAGTCACAGGCATACAGATGAGTCCTCTTCCATACTTGGCCATGAAATTCACCGCTTCCGGTGTCGCCATCTCCGCAGCCATGAGAAGGTCTCCTTCATTTTCTCTGTCTTCGTCATCCACCACGACTATGATTTTCCCTGCCCTTAGATCTTCCAGTGCCTCTTCGATTGTATTAAACTTGCTCATTTTTATCCTCCATTTCTATTTATGCATATCCGTTTTCATTCAGAAAATTCATGTCAATCTCTTTCTTGACTGTTTTCTCGCCTCTGTTGCTTAAAAACTTTTCTATATACTTACCGATCATGTCACATTCCAGATTCACTTCATCGCCCATCTTTTTATGAAGGAGCGTAGTCGCATCTTTCGTATGAGGAATAATTGAAACTCTGAATATGGACTCATCCACGTAGGCCACTGTAAGGCTGACCCCATCTATGTCAATGGAACCCTTCAAAATGACATAGTCTAGAATTTCAGGTGCAGCTAAAACAGTGATCCATACGGCATTATCTTCCTTCTCATAACGAAGAATGGTTCCTACCCCATCGATATGACCGCTGACCATATGCCCCCCCAGACGGTCTCCCAAACTCAGCGCTCTTTCCAGATTCACCTTCTCTCCAGGGGAGAAGGACTTGAAATTGGTTCGCCTCATTGTTTCCGCCATCACATCGATGCTGAATCTTCCGCTGTCAAAGGAAGTTACGGTAAGACATACTCCATTGGTGCTTATGCTGTCCCCGAGTTTTACTCCTTCCAGGACTTTGTTGGCCTTGATTGTGATTCTGGC
>DATIRH010000112.1:0-3662 GCA_035469845.1 Proteiniclasticum sp.
TGATAACCATATATAAACAGGCGTGCGCAACTTTTCAACAAATTCATTGTCTTCATTTCTGGAAATCAATGTGTATAGTACAAACAAACTCAGAAACCCTAGTGCCAAGGTATGCACATGGATTTTCCCTAGATAGGTCGCTTCAGTATAAGCATATATTTTTGTGAATTCACGGTAAAAAACTCCTCCAGCAAGACCTAGAATCAGGCTTACAAATGCCAGCTCAATAATGCTCTGTTTGCTGAATTTCTTCACGTAATTCCTGAAACCCACATAAATCATAAGAAGATAGGCTATGGTCTTAGGCATCATGAAGGCACCCACCCATGGGTAAACCGACGCCCAGAGAACTACAGGCACATAGAATATGAAACTTAAAAAAATAAGCACGGCCATATGCTTCATCCCTTCGCTCTTTCTCTGATCCCATGACCATTTAATCAGTAAGAGACCAAGAAGAGCAAATGGAATGTTTCGTAGAATACCAAAAGTATAATTTCCCGGCATGACGCCCCACTGATTCTGTGGTAGTACTATGAGAACAATTCGTATTACGACAAGTGTATAGACGAGCAGATCCTTATACTTCGATCCCTGACTTGTCTGTCTTTTGTAGTAAAAATAGTACAAAAGATAGAAGATGGTCATCGTGATTGATGTCATGAACTGTCCCCAGGAAAGTGCCCAGGCATTGGCTTCAAAACCACCCTCACTCAAATGAGACATGATTCTTGGAATCAGATGAAACGCATCTCCCATGCCTAGAAGCACACCCATGAGGCCGAATAATTTCGCCCCTTTGTCTTTTAACAGAAGCAGTCTGATTCCAAATCCTATGACAAGTATTAAATAACTAAGGTCAAATATTGATTCAAATAGTGCCATTTAGTTCTCCTTTATTTCAATGTAGATTTTAAGCCGTTCTTCATCCAGGAAATCTGATTTTCATAGTGTTCCAGAAAAACCTGTCTATCCCATTTTTCAAGAAAAGCTCTCTTGATCAGTTCATGAACAACAGCCTTGATATAATGCATGACTTCTTTCATTTCTTTGTCATCGCTCTGTCTGAGTTCCATTTCCACTTCATATCGTTTTATATTTCCATTTCTCTTGTAGAAATTCTTCCAAAGCGCATCCAGCTCCGCTGACCAATATAGATAGCGATTCTTATAGAGTGCATACTTCTCTTTCTTGAACAATTCCCCAGCCAGTTCCTGTCCATAAACATCTAGCGTCTTGAACAGATTCTTCTCTTCTTTACGATAAATCCCTAGAAATAATTCATGGGTCTCAATGGTTTCCAGCTCAAGAATCGCAAAATAACTTTCTTCAAGATTTTCGAAATAGGTATAGAAGCTCCCTCTGGATATTCCCAGTGCGGAGACAATGTCTTTGACACTGGCATCCTTTATAGAATGTTCTTCAAATTCTTTCTTAACTGCTTCCAGGACGAATTTCCGTTTTGATTCCGGAAGATTATAAAACGTTTCTTTTGGCATTTTGTTCTCCTTTCAATAAATGACACTGTGTCATTAATTACTTATTATACACGATATTGACACCGTGTCAATCCATTTTGCTCCAATGAAGACTTAGAGAAAACTTTCGTTCCGATTTCAGTTTATCCTATGCCTTAGAATAACCATATTTATCTTTCCACATGTAACCCTTTCTGCTATACTGAAAAAAACTTTCATCACTAAAAGGAGGAGTCCATTTGCCATTATTATCATCTCTTTTCCGAAATCCATCTTCTATGAACCCTCCAGACCTGCGTAATGATCTCCCGGTTGTACCAGAAAAACACAGAAGCCGTTATCTGATTTTCGTGTCTCTCCTGACCCTATTCACAGGATTTCTGTTTAATACACCCTCTGAAATCTTCACAGGATTAGGCCGGATTATAACGTCCTCTAGTATACTGCTCACGGACTATATGATGGTGGGCAATATCGGTTCAGCCTTTGTAAACAGCGGTCTTCTGATGCTTATCGCCATCTACATCGCCTCCCGAAGCAATACCTCCGTCAGCGGACCACTTGTGGCTGCTGTCTTCACCATCGGCGGATTTGCTTTCTTCGGAAAGAATCTCTACAATATATGGCCGATCATGGGTGGTGTAATGCTTTATGCAAAATACCAGAAGGAACCTTTCGGAAAATTCATCCTTCCCGCTTTTTTCGGTACTGCCCTGGGACCTCTTGTCAGTCAGATTTCCTTCGGATTCAATCTGCATCCGATCTTAGGAATCGTCTTGGGTATCCTGGCCGGAATCAGCGCAGGATTCATCCTGCCGCCTCTGGCCAATCACTTCATCAGGTTTCATCAGGGGTACAATCTGTACAACATCGGTTTCACTTCAGGCATCGTTGGTCTTCTCTATATGAGTCTTCTACGTGGATTCAGTCTTGATAATCCACCGACCTTGATTTTGCTTGAAGGACACATGCAAGGTCTTTCTGTCTATCTTGCAGTTCTCTTTCTATCCATGATCATCTATGGATTTGAAACCTGCTCCGATGTCGCAAACGGACTGTCCCATCTCTTCTCCCACACAGGTCGGCTTGTTTCCGATTTTGTGGCATCAGACGGTTTTCCTGTGACTCTGATCAATATGGGCTTGTTGGGCTTCGTTTCCACAGCCTATGTGATTCTTATGGGTGGAACACTGAACGGACCCATTTTAGGCGGTATCTTCACTGTGGTGGGCTTTGGTGCATTCGGTAAACACGTGAAAAATGTGGTTCCCGTCATGGCAGGAATCTATCTGGCCAATCTGGTCTTCCACTGGGAAGTGTCCTCCATCGGGTCTCTTCTGGCCGCTCTTTTTGCCACTACACTGGCACCCGTCGCTGGTGCCTATGGCATCATCCCAGGAATCATTGCTGGTTTTCTACATATGGCCGTGGTGATGAATGTAGGTTATCTGCATGGAGGCATGAATCTTTATAATAATGGCTTCTCAGGCGGATTTGTTGCCGCTATACTGGTCCCTATCTTTGATTCTCTAAAAATCAGTTCTAAAAATTGGGAGGATGAACGCTAATGCAAAATAGAATACGGTCCGTAAAAATTCTGGAAGAAGTGATCGGTTATTTCATTCATCATAAGATCGACCATATGGATATTCAGTTTTTTGCAGATGATGATAAAATGGACATCACAGTCTCTGGTCCTTCAGAAGCACCGCCAAAAGATCTGAAGAACCTGGAAAGCCTCCTCAATGAACCAAGAAAACCTGAGTATGAAGAGTACTACTGGGGTCTTCTTGGCGCAACCGGAAAAAAGCAGGAACTGAGGCTTCTCGGGTCTCTTGTAGACAGCGGAAGTGCAGTGTTTCAAGATGGTATTCTCACAGTCAGTGTTAAAAGAATTTACTGAAAATAAAATGTCCAGACAACTCTAAAAATCTGCCGATTCAATCTGACAGTTTTAAAAACAATGCAATTATATCGATAAGGATTGGTTTCTCATTCGTTGAGAAGCCAATCCTTTTTAAGATTAGGGATAACACTTTTTATGAAAAGAATCTGTTGTAATGGAGTGGATTGCAGGAAATTTTCTATGTCCATCCATTTTTCTCTAGAAAATATTCTTTTCTCATCAGAAAAATGCTCCCCTTCGGTTATACAGTTTATCACTAAACTGTATAACCTAAGAGG
>DATIRH010000113.1:0-2299 GCA_035469845.1 Proteiniclasticum sp.
AGGAAAAGCGATAACAATGGCACCAGGACCACTGGTTTCTGGTAGTGCGGATGATTACAAGCTGCTGGAACAGCTGGACACACGTGACGATATGTACGTCTATAGTTCAGATGAAATCAAGAATCTGCTTAAAGCATTCAATGAAGATGTGGATTATGAGCTTCTAATGAAGACAACCAGTGATTTCACAACAGAAAACATTCTAGAACGTCGTGGTCTGAAGTAGGCAGTTTGAGTAAAGATATTATAGTTACATATTAAACACAACATGACAGGTTAATAGTTAACGAAACAGAATTCAAGGGGGAAATAATATGAAAAAGAAGATACTAATTATAATGGCATCCATGATGCTGGTGTTCAGTCTTGTAGGGTGCGGAAGTTCAAATGAGCCAGCAGTGGAAACGCCAGCTGAAACGCCAGCTGAAACTGAGGAGCCTGCAGCTGCTCAGGAAAATGTGACCATCGCGGTTGCATGGAACTCCATTGATGCTTCAGCTCAGACAAGAATGACCTATCTTGAAGATCACTTGGGACCAGCACTGGGAATTGATTTCATTTTTTCTGAGACGATTTCTGATACAGCCCAGCTGATGACTTTTCTTGAGAACTCCTATGCAGCAGGTGCTGACGGACTACTATCTCTGGTGACAGACGGTACCGAACAGCTTGTATCCAAAGCAGATGAGCTGGGGATCTATACTGCAGTGGTATCCTCCACTCTATATGAGGAAGTTGCTGAGATTCCTACTTATATGGGAATCACAGGCATTGATTTAAGCAAAGTTTCTGATGCCTACGGTGAACTCCTGGATGCACAATTTGATTCTGCTGAACCAGGAAACTTCATCATCATTTCCGGTGGGTCGGCAATGGGCGTAGCATCACATCGTGAAGCGACGAAATCCATGCTTGAGACACTGAAAGAGAAATATGGCCTCACCTATGAGATGGATGTGATGGATCTGGCGACACAGAACGCGACAACAGCGATCAGTACAGGAAAAGAAGAAGTGAAGATCACCATCGTTCCTGGATTCCCTAACATGGATGGCTATGTATCCGGTGTTTCAGGTCTGCTTCAGACAGGAGACTTCGATGCGGTCGTATCTGTATATCCAACAGCTGAGACTTTTGGAACAGCCATCGATGAAGTTGAAAAAGCACTAGGCAAGAACATCAAGGTGCTATGCCAGGCGAACTTCGGTGAGAACACAAAGCAGGCCTTCAACACATTGGACTCAACAGGAAATCCTACACTGGATGGTGCAGTAATCAACTCAGGATCAGCATCAGATGCTTATGGCGTAGTGCTTCTATACAACGGAATCACAGGTCATGGTGAAGCAATCAAGCCAGAAGGAAAAGCGATAACAATGGCACCAGGACCACTTGTTTCTGGAAGTGCGGATGATTACAAGCTGCTGGAGCAGCTGGACACACGTGACGATATGTACGTCTACAGTTCAGATGAAATCAAGAATCTGCTTAAAGCATTCAATGAAGATGTGGATTATGAGCTTCTAATGAAGACAACCAGTGATTTCACAACAGAAAACATTCTAGAACGTCGTGGTCTGAAGTAAGCAGTTTGAGTAAAGGGGTAAGACTATAATGAATATAAAACAATATATTTATAAAGCTGCATATTTAGTTTCAGTACCATTAGTAGTGGGGCTTATTATGGAAGTCATAGTCTATATGCAGACCGGAGGACATCTGATTTCATCAGTACTGGATATTAGAAATTTAATACGAGATTTGGGTGTAACGGCAATCATAGCCTTTGCTTTATCCTTAAACCTCGGTAGCGGAAGATTTGATTTATCCTTAGGAGCACAGCGACTGGTTGCCACCATTATTGGTGGTAACATAGCTGTGAAACTTGGATTCAATGGAATAGGGCTACTCCTTATGGCTATTTTGATCGGATTACTTGCAGGGTTTGTTGTGGGCATGATATTCAGCATTTTCCGAATACCACCGGTTATTCTAGGTTTGGGTATGGCGATGATTTATGAGAGTCTTGCATTTGCGGGTTCGCAGGCAAGAGGTCTCCAATTATTTGGCGTTCCAAATATCGAAATGCTGGTGGATCCGAATTTCACACTGATTGTGCTTGGACTCGGAACAGTTTTTGTATTTGTATTATTTACGTTTACAAAGTTCAGATATGAGATGCAGGCAATGAGAGGTTCACAGAAGATCGCACAGACGTCAGGAATCAATGTATTCAGACATGTTATTATCTGTTATACATTGGCTGGTGGACTGGTTGCCATATCTGGTGTATTCAGTG
>DATIRH010000114.1:0-2985 GCA_035469845.1 Proteiniclasticum sp.
GACTTGATGATCAACATGATCAAGGACAAAGAATAACCGTTCTTGCAGGGGAGGGAGTAACTTATACAGTGCCACAGTATTTCATGGCAGCTCACTTTGAGAAAAAGAATCAGATCATGTTTAGAGTGTCCAAAGTAAGTAAGGATATGGATGTTAAGATTCTTGATGCTGATGATAAGTTGATCAGGAAAATAAGAAGACCATATCTCGCACCTGGTGAAATGGAAAAGATCATGATTAGTGAAGATGATCTGAAAAATAGCAAGGGACAGATTACAATCAAGGTTGAAAGCCAGAATGGAACTTGACTTCAAAGGGCACCACTGTATTTCCTAAAGGATTCATGATCGAAGATTTGGATTATCTGAAATACATCAGTAATGAAAATGGAGAGGAAGGACCAGAGTTTCCGTTTACTGTGGAAGTGCTGAAAGCACATCTGGATGTTCTTGTGCCAAGAAAAGAATAAGAGAAAATCAAAGAAAATACCTGTCAGGATAAGCATCTCAGCTTATCTTGACAGGTATTATTACGTTACCTGAATTTGGCAAATGCAACAAGCGTTCCTTTGTCGCAGGATTCAAAACCGTTCTTCTCATAGAAATGCCTGACATCTTTTGCCTCTTCAGTGAGAAGGACTTTCTGGCGTACATGTTTGTACTTTCCAAGGACTTCTTTCAGGAGCATGCTACCGATTCCTTTTTTCTGATATTCATTCAGCACAAGGATGTCCTGAATGTAGAGGATGGTAAGACCATCTCCAATGGTTCGGATGAGACCCACTAGCTTCTCATCCTCCCAAGCAGTGATGACATCCAAAGACTTTCCTATTGCGTTTTTAAGGAGATCCAGATCTTCAGTGTAGGCAGACCAACCGACATTCTGGTAAAGATACATCAGTTTTTCGGAATCTATATTCTTTTCGTGAGATATACTGATTGTCATAATATTCCCTCCTAGTTATGATCACAGTCCTGATTTATATTCAATAGTAACATATGATATAATAATTGTGAAAATATTCGTCACCAATCACAGTAAGAATTCGTATAGAGGCCCGTTGAACAAGGATATTCTTTGGGGATTACCAGGGACCTATACGTGAAAGTATTTATAAATGAGAAGATTGATATGTCAAAATTGAGTATTCTCCAGGAAGAGGCAGGAATAAAGAATTTAATTTGAGGGAGACCTGTATCATGATCAACGTGCGAAATCTTCAATTTTCATATCCGAAATCTGACATAGAGGCGATCAAGAATCTGAATTTCAGCATCACCAAAGGCGAGATTTTTGGATTTCTAGGTCCCAGAGGAGCAGGAAAAACCACAACACAGAGACTAATCATCGGTCTGCTCAGAGGGTACAACGGAAGCATCGAAATCATGGGGAAAGAACGGAGTCAATGGGATTATAATTTCTATGAAAATATCGGTGTGGCTTTTGATTTTCCGAATTTATACCTCAAACTGACGGGTGAGGAAAATCTTAATCTGATCGGGTCCTACTATAGATCCTTCCCCAAAGACATCGACGGACTACTGACTCGTGTGGGACTTCAGGGTGAGAGAAAAAAGAAAGTTGAAGATTATTCCAAAGGGATGAAAATGCGTCTTAATTTTATCCGAGCGATCATGCACGACCCCGAAATTCTCTTTTTTGATGAACCGACCTCAGGACTTGATCCGATGAATGCCAGAATCATCAAGGATATGATTCTGGAACTCAAGAAAAGGGGGAAGACCATTTTCTTGACCACCCACCATATGGATGTTGCAGAGCAGCTTTGCGATCGAGTGGCGTTTATCAATGAAGGGACGATTACAGCAGTCGATCGTCCTAAAAGCCTGATGGTTCAATATGGGAAGCCCATGGTGAGGATAGAATATGAAAAACAGGGTGCTTTATTATCAGAAAAACTGCCGCTTGATACACTAAAAGACAATCCGGTATTCATGGACATTTTGAAGCATCATCAGATTCTGACCATTCATTCACAAGAAGCCACCCTTGAAGAAGTCTTTATTCTGCTGAACGGGAGAGCACTCCTATGAATGATCGACTATCACTCAAAAGAATCAGAAGCGCCGTGGTAGCCGATGTAGTGTTTCAGTACAAGCAGGGTTTCTATTTCATCTATCTATTGATTTCCTTTGTCTATCTGCTTATTCTGAGTCAATTGCCAGAGGCAATTGCGGAGATCGCTATAACGGTCATTGTTTTTTCGGATCCTTCCGTATTGGGTCTTTTCTTCATTGGTGGCATCCTGCTGCTGGAGAAAGATCAGGGTGTCCTTCAGACGCTTTAGGTGACGCCGCTTAAAACGCAGGAGTACCTGATTTCAAAACTGATTTCACTGGGACTGATTTCTATCATGGCGGTCCTTTTGATCACACTCCTGTCAGGTGGCGATGATGTGAATTATGTCTTGCTGATTGCAGGCGTCATACTGACTTCCGCTTTTTTTACGCTGATCGGAATCATAATTGCAACGAAATCTAGACATATCAATGCCTTTTTTGTCAGAATGGTACCTTGGATGATTATTCTGATGCTGCCATTGGCATTAATCATTCTATGCCCGACAGAATGGTTCATAAATATTTTCCCATCCATCTCAAGCTTTCGACTGGTGTATGGTGCCTATCGTGGCATCTCCATGGCAGAAGTGATGTTCTCTGCTGCTATCCTACTCATCTGTAACTTGATGCTTTTCAAGAAGGCAGTTTCAATGTTTGAAAGACATATGATCTATGGAGGCAGCGAATGAAGTACTTACGTTTTTTCATCAGTGACCTGAAAATGATAATGAGAGACCCGATCATGGCACTGCTTTTTTTCGTTCCTCTGATGATCGGAGTTATTTTCAAGCTTCTGATTCATTTCCTATTGCCTGTTGTTCTTGAATATGTCAGCTTTTCCAGGCCACTTGAGCCCTATCTGTTGTCGATGACTTTGCTTATGACCCCGTATATGCTCGGTGTG
>DATIRH010000115.1:0-5896 GCA_035469845.1 Proteiniclasticum sp.
TATTCCGATCTCGGTGTCTTTTTTCATGATCATGAGACCGTCGCAGGTGCCCTTCTCTTTAAGGCCCAGTTCTTCTTCCGAACAGAACATTCCATTTGAGAGAATGCCTCGAAGTTTCCCTTTTTTGATGCTCACGCCTTCCCAAAGGGTCGAGTTATGAAGAGCGACGGGGACAACGTCCCCTTCTTTCATGTTCGTGGCAGCGGTAACGATCTGGACGGGTTCATCCATGTTGATGTCGATGGTGCACACGACCAGTTTATCTGCTTCAGGATGGGCTTCGATTTTAAGAATCTTTGAGGTGACCACGTTCTCTATCACGTCAAAAGGATTTTCAAGACCTTCCACTTTTGACCCTGAAAGAGTCAGATCATCTGCCAGTGTCTTTCCGTCCACGCTTATATCTATATAGTCTTTCAGCCATTTAATCGGTAATTTCATTCTTTTTTCCTCCTACTTGAATTGCTTCAGGAATCTCATATCACTTTCATAGAGAAGCCTGATGTCGTCGATGCCGAATTTCTGCATGGTCATTCGATCCAGTCCGAATCCGAATGCGAAGCCTGTGTAGATTTCAGGGTCTATACCGCCCTTTTTAAGGACTTCAGGGTGCACCATGCCGCATCCAAGCAGTTCAATGAATCCTTCGCCCTTACAGACCTTACAGCCTTCTCCATGACATACGAAGCAGGTTCCGTCCATTTCAGCAGAAGGTTCGGTGAACGGGAAGTGGTGAGGTCTGAACTTGGTGATGATATCATCTCCGTAGAGCTTTTTGACAAACTGTTCCAGCGTTCCCTTCAGATCGGCAAAGGTGATTCCTTTGTCGATGACAAGACCTTCGATCTGATAGAAAATCGGTGAATGGGTTGCATCCACATCATCGGATCGATACACTTTTCCAGGGGAAATCATTTTTATCGGTGGTTTCTGGTTTTCAATGGTTCTGATCTGCACAGGAGAAGTCTGGGTTCTCAGGACAACATTGTCATCAATATAAAAAGTGTCCTGTTCTCCTCTGGCTGGATGGTCCTTCGGTATATTGAGGGATTCGAAGTTGTAGTAATCCAGCTCCACTTCCGGTCCCTCTTCTATAGTGAATCCCATTTCCAGAAAAATGTTTTCAATCTTTTCCATGGTGATCATGAGCGGATGCTTTCCACCCATGGGTGTTTTGACTCCCGGTAAGGTGATGTCTATGACTTCATTCTTCAGCTTCTCTTCAGTAGCTTTTTCCTTGATGATTTCCTTCAAGGACTGAATCTTATCCTCCAGTTCCGCTTTTGCTTCATTTACAAGCTTTCCTGCCAGAGGCCTCTCTTCTGGTGAAAGTCCACCCATACTTCGAAGTATTTGTGTGAATTCCCCTTTTTTTCCAAGATATTCCACTCTAAGTTTTTCCAGTTCTTCACCGGATTTCAGATTTTCGATTTTTTCGTTGAAACTTTTTTTGATGGCTTCAATTTGATCGCGCATAATTCCCTCCATTTCGTATAAATAAAAAACCGTCCCTCGTAAAAAGGGACGGATGAATCCGTGGTACCACCCTGATTGACGAGAGTTCTCTCGCCCACTCAGCTAAATATATCGGTTTACCCGTCAGAGACTACTCAACTTTCACCTCTAATGCTCCAAAGTGAACTTCACTGCGACAATTCTACAGAAAGCTTACAGTCTACGGCTTTCATTCCCTTACTAGAATTCGATGCGGCTACTCTCTTTATCTAAGCATACGTATTATTTCATATCTCTATTATTATAGAAGATATGTCTGGATTTATCAACATGCTGGGATCAGTTTATTTCAGAATATCACTTTCCAGCTGACGAACTCTTTCAAAAAGGACAATGGAAGCTGCAACAGCAGCGTTCAGGCTTTCAGCTCCTCCTGGCATGGGAATTTTGAGAAGAAGATCTGCTTTTTCTTCAACTTCTTCTGTTACGCCACTTCCTTCATTCCCTATGGCGATAATCATCTTCCCTGTAAGATCTTCATGATAGAGATTCTTCTCTGCTTTCAGGCTCGTTACAGCAAGATGATATCCAGCGCTGATGAACTGGTCCAGTGTCTTCTCCCCTTCAAGATAAATCGGCAGATAGAAGATGGAACCCATGGAGCTCCTTATGACCTTCTCATTAAATGGATCTACTGTGTTTTTTCCGAGAATGATTCCCTTCGCACCGGATGCATGAGCGGATCGTATGATTGTGCCCAGATTTCCGGGGTCCTGCAGTCCATCAAGATAAATAAGTAGACCTGTTGAGGTGTCCGAAAGGGAGATTTCTTCTGAAGAACCGTCTTCCAGTGTAAGGATTCCGATGACACCCTGAGGATGAACTGTAGAGGATAATTCTCTGAGGACATCCTTTTCGGTGACAATAACATCAGTATTTTCTGCATAGGGCTCAATGTAACGGCTGAACTCCATCTCCTTGCCTTTTTCATACAGTACGACATGGACATGTCTGCCTGCTTTGAATGCTTCTTCTAAAAGCCTGAATCCCTCAACGAGATAGAGACCTTCTTTCATCCGATGTTTTTTCTCTTTAAGTTTTTTATACTCTCTGATCCTGCTGTTATTCTTACTTTCTATGTATGTTTCTTTAATCATTTGATACTAGACTTTCAATTTTACTTAAATCATCAATGGAACCGATCACAACCAGTATGTCTCCTTCATGGATTACATCTACAGCACGAGGAGAGATATTGATGTCATTGTCAGATTTTATCGCCATGATATTGATTCCGTACTTCGCTCTTGCATCCAGCGTTTTGATGTCCTTTTCAAGCCAGGCCTTTGGTGCCTGAACTTCCACGATGGAATAATCCGGAGAAAGTTCTATGAAATCCAGTATATTTGCCGCGACCAGATTATGCGCCACTCTGATCCCCATGTCATGCTCAGGCAAAATGACTTTGTCGGCGCCTATTTTCGTAAGAAGCCTGGAGTGCATATCATTTGTGGCCTTTGCCACAACTTTCTTCACCCCTGCTTCTTTCAGATTCAAAGTCACCATGATCGAAGACTGGATGTTGGTACCAATGGACACAACGGCTATGTCGAAGTTTCTGATGCCTAAGGTTCTTAAGGCCATTTCATCTGTGGCATCCATCTGGACTGCATGGGTCACTGAATCAGCGATTTCCTGGATGGTGTTCTCATCATCATCGACTGCAAGTACATCATGACCCATTTTGAAAAGAGTTGTTGCGACACTTTGACCGAAACGTCCGAGTCCTATTACGATTATCTGTTTTTGTTTCATCTGATTTTCTCCCTTAACCTATTAGAATTTTTCCTTCAGGATATTTTATGTTCACCTTTTCCTGTTTGCCTGCAAGTGCAAGCATGACAGTAAGCGGTCCTACTCTTCCTAAATACATGATAATGGTGATGGTGACTTTCCCTACAGCCGATAAGGTCGGCGTCAAGCCCTGACTTAAGCCTACAGTACCGAAGGCTGAGATGACCTCAAAAAGAATCGTTTCAAAGGTTGAACCGATTTCTGTGATAGAAAGAATCATGACACCTATGATAACAATTGCGATGCCCAGCATGAATATGGCCATGGCTTTGAATACTGTAGATTGAGAGATTCTTCTTTTATAGACTTCAGCATCCTGACGTCCTTTCAAAACAGAAATCAGTGTGAAAATCACGATACCAAAAGTGGTTGTTTTCACTCCACCTGCTGTGGAACCTGGTGATCCTCCGACAAACATATACCCCATGGTCAAAAGCTTTCCTGCCGGAGACATGTCTGAGGTGGAGATGCTGTTGAATCCTGCTGTTCTTGGTGTAGTTGCAGAAAAGAAAGCATTGGTCAGTTTATCGCCGAAGCTCATGGGTCCGATCGTTACCGGGTTTTTCCATTCAAAGACCAGAAGAGCCAGAGTTCCAACGGACAATAAGATAACTGAAATAGTCAGGACTACTTTAGAGTGAAGACTGAAGTTTTTCAGCTTTCTCTTCGTTTTAAGGCTACTGATGATTTCTCTGCAGACAAGATACCCAAGTCCACCGATGTTGATTACAATAGCTATTGTGATCAGTATAATCTTGTTCTCATTGAACAAGGTTAAGGATCTGAAATTACCAAGCAGATCAAAGCCTGCGTTGTTGAATCCGGAAATCGCATGGAAAATCCCATAATAGATTCCTGTTCCAACTCCATAGACCGGAATAAATTGAGTCATCAGAATAAGTGCTGCTGATAACTGGACGGTTACCGTAAAAATAAGCATGTATCGTACATGACTGATGATTCCCTGGATACTGAAAGTATTATACGCTTCCTGCATCACAAGTCGTTCTCTCAGAGAGATCCTTTTACCAAGAATCATGGCGAAAAATGTGGACATGGCCATGAATCCCAATCCACCGACTTCTATCAAAATTAAAATAATCAATTGTCCGAATGTGGACCAGTAGGTTCCAGTGTCTACAACAACAAGTCCTGTTACACATACAGCCGATGTGGCTGTGAAAATGGAGTTCAGAAAACTCGTGCTTTCACCACTTATTGTAGCAACTGGTAAAGATAAAAGAATTCCGCCAGTCAGAATCACGGTCAGAAATCCTATGGCTAATATTTTAAATGGACTCATATTTTTCTTCGTCTTGAATTGTTCCATTTTAAGCACCTCTTCGCTTCTGTAGGGTAGATTTTATGTCTGAAATTTAGACAAGAAAATGAAGTTGTGAGCTATTCACACTTCTATTCTATAATACATGACTTATTCTACTCTTTGCATAGTAAATTTCAAGCAATTTAATTAAACTACTATAAGAATAGATGTATTTGATGATTATTTCAACAAATAAAATAGTCATTCGGCTTTAATTCCGAATGACTATGCATTGATCTGCTTATGCTAACTTTGATTTAGCAGTTTCTGCTAATACTGTGAAAGCCTTAGGGTCATAAATTGCGATTTCTGAAAGCATCTTTCTGTTGATGTCGATACCAGCAATCTTAAGACCATTCATGAATCTTGAGTAGCTAAGACCGTTCATTCTAGCTGCTGCGTTGATTCTTACGATCCAAAGTCTTCTGAAGTCTCTCTTCTTAAGCTTTCTACCGATGTATGAATTTCTCTGTGCTCTGATTACTGTTTCATTAGCTGTCTTGAAAAGCTTGCTTTTTCCGCCATAGTAACCTTTTGCAAGCTTGAGTACCTTTTTATGATTCTTTCGAGCGTTTAAGGCTCTTTTTACTCTTGCCATTATTAATCCTCCTGTATCCCTTTTATAGGTATGGTAGCAATTTCTTCATTGCTTTTTCCTGAGTTGTAGAAACATACCCGTTCTTTCTAAGGTTTCTCTTTCTCTTAGAAGATTTCTTTGTAAGGATATGACTTCTGTAAGCTTTTCCTCTTTTGAGTTTACCGCTTCCAGTCTTTCTAAATCTCTTAGCTGCCCCTCTATGGGTCTTCATTTTTGGCATAGTTAATTCCTCCTAAAGTTTGTTACTTCTTTGGAGTCAGGATCATAATCATGTTACGACCTTCCATCTTAGAAGGCTTTTCGATCTGACCGACATCCTCTAGCTTTGTTGCGAAATTATCCAGAATTTTGTATCCGTTCTCTTTATAAGCCGCTTCACGTCCTCTAAATCTTACGGTCACCTTTACTTTGTCGCCATCTTCCAGAAATTCTCTGGCTTTACCGGCTTTAATCGTTATATCATGTTCTTCAATTTTCGGACTGAATCTGATTTCCTTTAAAGAAATGACCTTCTGATTTTTCTTAGCTTCTTTTTCCTTCTTTGCCTGTTCGTAGTTAAACTTATGGTAGTCCATAATTTTGCATACAGGCGGTTTTGCAGTCGGAGAAATCATAACTAAGTCAAGATTCTGTTCTTCAGCGATTCTAAGTGCTTCTTTTGAAGA
>DATIRH010000116.1:0-2099 GCA_035469845.1 Proteiniclasticum sp.
ATAAACTTTCCAGTGCTAAAAGCTGGTCAACTTATGACACTTTTTTTGGTGGAGGCATAATTGGAGATCTTGTCAAATACTCTAGACTTGACGAAGCAAACCAGCATATCGCAGACATCAATTCAGCAGCGGAAGTCATGAAGAAAGAACTGCAGGATGTGGATATGGCCATAGAAAACAAGATGGAACATATTAGTGGCGGAGAAAGATTCATTGACATTGCCTTCGATAACATTTTTTCGGA
Organism: Proteiniclasticum sp.; assembly: GCA_035469845.1. Lineage (GTDB taxonomy): Bacteria > Bacillota > Clostridia > Clostridiales > Clostridiaceae > Proteiniclasticum. The sequence continues at coordinate 245 of DATIRH010000116.1, forward strand.
CTGGAGTATCCGAGGTAAAATCAGTACGAATCTTGAGCATATCCAGGATTTCCTCTCAGATCTTCATTCCATCAGTGATCATCTTCGAAAGAAAATGAACGAGATTGATAGAGAACTTGCCAATTTATAATCCAATTGCACGGATAGTTTCCGTTAAAAACACCTCTTTATAAAAATAGAGAGGTGTTTTTAACATATATTATATTTATATCTTCAGTTTTATTATAGAAACTTTTTGATATAAGGAATCACTTCATCGATGTCCATATCTAATGCCACAGAAAACTCTCCGCTTAATAGATTTGTAGCCGATTTTAAGATCATATCATCACTTGATGATAATTTCTTTCCTTCTTCTTTTTTCTCCAGCTTCTCATCAGCAAGTGCTTTGATGAGTAAAAGCCAGGACTCACTGTCACCGGATTTCAGGAGCTCATTATATTCACGTGCTCTTTCCTTACTGTCATCGATCCAGTCAATCTGCTTGTCTTTCATCTGACTTAGAAGCTGCTCCGCTTCCTCCTTGGTGATGACCTTTCTTACATTGATATCTTTATTCATGATTGGAATCATGATAATAGATTCAGTTTCCTTGATCGGACTCAATATATAATATTTTCTTTCCTTGTTGTAACCATCCTCATCACGACGTATATCTGTAACTTTACAAGCTCCAGTTAAACCATACATGACATAATCATTAATTTCGAACATTAAATTACCCCCTTATGTGAAACATCAGGCTGCAGATTACGTTACTATACACAAAAATTTTAAGTCTCCAGACGTTTTTTGTGGACAAGTTTCTTATATCATTCACCAATCAAATTGTTAGTTTGCATATATTCTGTATTTTAGTGTTATCTTCCAACAATACTATTATATCAAATTTTCAGAAGAAAATGAAGTTTTAATCATTTAAATTTTGCACAAGAAGAATCGAATTTTTTCAATAGCAGAAACTCCATGGAAAGAATTGGATCTTTACATGGAGTTTCTTTAGAAATAATTCCTATGGAGCTATTTCATTTCTCTCAGTTCTTTTATATTTTCTTTTATCGTTTCTGATGTTGTATTGAAATTCTTATTATATTCCTGAACAAATCCTTCAAATAAATTTTTAAAATTCAACATCATCTGCTGATTCTTCTCTTTGATTTCTGAATCCAGATCAGAAAGCAGTGAATCCGCATAATCTCTTGCTGACAGTTTAACAAGTTTCGCCTCTGTCTGCGCCTTGTTTATGATTTCCTGGGCTTTCATATTGGCTTCCTTTACTATATCATGATTGTCTACTTTTTCTCTCATCATACGATCAACTTCAGCTTTAGTTCTCTCATATTCTGTTTTCGCTTCTGTTAGAATTCGGTCTTTTTCACTTAAAACCCATTGAGCGGTTCGTAAATCCTCAGGAATAACCTGAACAATCTCGTCCAATATGTTCACTATTTCTTCTTTGTCTACCATGACTTTTTTAGAGAATGGCATTTTTGATCCATCTTCTATAATTTCCTGTAGCACTTCGACAAGACCAGTAATTTCGATTCTTCTTGATGTCACTTCATAATTTTCTTTCATTAATTACCCCTCCATTGATTCCGACTTTTTTATATATGTCCTGAACAATCTCTTCCGGTACAAAATTTTTGATATCTCCCTTGAAATGAAGAATTTCCCTGACAGAAGATGAGCTGATATAAGAATACTCTGTACTCGCCATCAAGAGTATTGTTTCTACATGATCTTTCGAAAGCTTACGATTCATATGAGACATTTGAAGTTCATAATCGAAATCTAATCCCACTCGAAGACCTTTCACGATTATTGATGCCTCATTACTTTCCATGAAGTCGAT
>DATIRH010000117.1:0-3913 GCA_035469845.1 Proteiniclasticum sp.
GGGAGAGAACGTAAAGCTTACAAAGCGTAATACGATAGAAGTCAATCCGATCACTCTACAGTCCTCTAATCCTGATATTTTTGCAGGTGGTGACGTGGCAACTGGTCCAAAGCTTGCCATTGACGCCATTTCTTCAGGAAAAGAAGCTGCTGTATCCATTCATCGTTTTGTTCAGAATGGACAGTCATTGGTTTTCGGACGAGACACGCATTCATATATCATGCTCGACAAAACCAATATCGATGACCGTCTGGATTATGATGGCACAGAACGTCAAAGAACTGCACATGTCGATGGAAAAGTATCAAAGACCACATTCAAAGACTTGAGAGGGATCCTTACTGAGGAACAGATCATGAAGGAGACAGCAAGATGTCTGGGCTGTGGAGCGACGAAAGTTGATTCTTACCTTTGTGTCGGATGTGGCGCTTGTACACTTAAATGTAAATTCGATGCCATCAAACTTGAAAGAGTATATGACGTCAAAGGCTACGAGCTTGCTAATTTACCTAAAACAGTACTAAAGAATGCGTTGACTCGAAAAGTTAAAATAACAGTCAATAAAATCAATCCATTCACTGAAACAAGATAATATGAGGTGCGAAAATGCATGAACTAGGAATCGTATACGAAGTGATCAAGGTAGTTGACAGATTTGTCATTGAAAACAAACTTACAAAAGTGGATAAAATCGTTCTGGAAATCGGACAGCTTTCTCAAGCGATTCCAAGATTCATTGAGGAGTGCTATCCGGCTGCAGTATCTGAAACAGACTATGAAGAGACCAAACTTGAAATCATCACCTTACCTGCAAACGGGACTTGTAATGTATGCCATGAGGTTTATAACATCGTGGAGCATCGGAGAGTCTGCCCCTCCTGCAAGTCTGAAGATTATCATCTGATTTCGGGGCAGGAATTCAGTATTAAAGAAATAGTAGCATATTAAAAAGGGGGATTAAAAATGGGTTTTTTGTATGAGGGATTGAACGTTGAAAGCTTCTTGGCACTGATTGTATTTATTGGTGTATTTCTTTTGATCAACGAAATTGCGAGAAGATCTAAACTTGCTTCAATCATTGTGTTCTGTGTGTTGCCAGTTGTTCTAGTTGTTCTGGTGTTTTATGGTCCGCTGGGGTCTCCTACGGGAAACACCTGGTTTGGATGGGTGAAGGTGGTTTCTGCGCTGGTGGGTGTTTATGGGTTTATGCTGATCCGATTTACAAAATTGGGTGACAAGAAATTCGCAGCCTATTTTCCTGTAGCCATTTTATCCATCAATATCGCTGAAGCAGTCTACCGTGAATTCCAGGTATATGCAACCTATAAAACCATGGTGGTGGACGAAGGGGGCATTCTTGTCCTGGGTGGCACCTGGAACATTCTGAACGGTCTTGCAGGAATTCTGACCATTGTGACATTAACTGGTTTTATCGGCATCAGAGTTTCCAAGGACAAGTCACGAGATATGATCTGGCCTGATATGACATGGATGTACGTCATCGGTTATACACTCTGGAACTTTGCTTATGTGTATAACTGTATTTCAACCAGATCCATGTATGCCGGTTTTGGTATTCTGATTGCTGCAATCATTGCAGAGTATTTTTTCAAACGGGGTGCCTGGCTTCAGCACAGAGCGCAGATACTGTCTCTGTATGCCATGTTCTCCCTGTCAGTGGATTTCCAGGCGGCATCGTATTTCAACATCCTGCCGACCTATACTGAAGCAGGACTGATGACATTGAGCGTGACTTCATTTGTATTCAACCTTGGTGTCTTTGCTTATATGCTCTATACGATGAAGAAACATAAGATGAATCCTATAACGCAGGAAATCTACGCACATACTGTATCCTATAAGAAAACAGTCATCGCAAACAGTTTATAAATTAAAGAAGAGTAGAGAAAAATCATACTCTTCGTAAAAGCATTTATTGAAAATATAGTATAAGCAAAATGAGAAGATGATTTCTGTATTACACAGGGTCATCTTCTTTTGGGATCACGGGTATTTTACTAATTGAAGCAGTCCTGATACCGGTACATCTTCACTGGGCGTTTTCAGAAGTCTTTGCAGAACCTGAAATTCCTTTGTGTGCCTTGCTGATTGACATGATATTGAATAAGTTGATATCATGAGTTTAGTCAATAATCAGAAAATATGATTGGAGTGATGTTATGAGTAGAGAGATGCTGGTTGTTCCATACAATGAGGTCTGGTCTGACTTGTACAATACAGAGAAAGAACTGCTTGCAAGTGTTTTCAAAGAACGTATACTAGATATCCAGCATTTCGGTTCAACAGCAATAAAAGGAATGAGTGCAAAACCGATCATAGACATTTTGATTGTTGTTGATGATATTGACCAGATTGATAGATATGATGAACTGATGGAAAGAAATGGATATAGTGCGAGGGGCGAAAATGGAATAGTGGGAAGAAGATATTATGTTAAGCTTGATCCTGATAATTCCGGTAATCATACTCACCACATCCATATTTACCAGAAAGGGAACAGTCACATATTTGATGAATTAATGTTTAGAGACTACCTGAGGGGAAATAGGCAGAGCTTCATGGAATACGAACAGATCAAGCTTGAAGCTTCCCTTAGGTATCGTCATTCACCAAAGGATTATGTTGAGGCCAAAAATGACTGTGTTATGCGCATAATGGATAGGGAATACAAGCATTACAATATATCAGAAGATTTAATAGAGGTAAAAGAACAGAATAGATATGATGGTAAAAATTTATAATAATCTATAATATTATCGAACCCAGGTAATGAGGTTCTGTTATAGCCAAAGATTCCGCAGGAACAGTTATGGATGAGTTCTACCATGCGTTGTATGGGGAGTTAAGCCCTCGGAGTATCATATCAAACCAGAGTAGCTTAAACGAAATGGGACACGTTGAACAGGGAAGCAATCAAAGTTTTATAGGGTTTAGTTAACTTCTATAAGGTTTTGGCAACGGGCAACCATTAAACATCTTGAGTAAAATCCAGATTGTCTGAAGTTATGACTCGCGTCTTTTGTTGATGAATATGCATGTTAATTTGCATTGATATTCATCAACAAAAGAATTATACTAATAGTAAAGGAGCTGAGTCGAATGCCGAATATTAAACCTATTTCAGATCTTAGAAACTATACAGAGGTTTTGAGTCAGGTTAAAGAAAACAGTCCCGTATATCTTACAAGAAATGGACGCGGTGAATTTGCTATTCTCAGACTTGAAGAATTAGATAAGTTAAAGTCAACAATCAGATTACTAGAAAAGTTAGCAGAAGGTGAAAAATCAGCAAGTGAAGAAGGCTGGATTTCTGCAGATGACGTGGAAGGGATGCTGGGTTTATAATCATGGTTAAGATAGAGTATTCTCCAGCTGCCAAAAAAGATTTAGAACTTATCCAGAAGCATGTTAAGGATAGTTATGGAGACAAAGTTTCTAAAGAAGTGCTGTATACAATAACAACACAGATCAGAAGATTAGAACTGTTTCCTATGTCAGGTGCCTCCCTTTCAGAATCTGTCCATATTAATATGAATTATAGATACTTGTATGTGGGTAAGCACTACATTTTCTACCGTGTGGAAAAGAAGAGCATAAAAATTATTAGAATTCTTCATGAGAGACAGGACTTTCTAAGACATCTGTCCATAAATCATGAAATATAGGAGATAATCAGATGAATATAATTTATGAATCACTGATGAATCGTAAATCGGTACGCGTATTTGAAGACAGGATAGTAGAGGAATCAATTAAAGAGGCAGTGCTGAATGCCGCTTTTCAGGCACCTACAGCGGGTAATCAGATGTTATACAGTATCATAGACGTGACGGATCAGAATCTGAAAAACGAGCTTTCAATCACTTGTGACAACCAACCTTTCATCGCGAAG
>DATIRH010000118.1:0-2827 GCA_035469845.1 Proteiniclasticum sp.
GCAAACGTCATTACAGACAGAAAAATAATGTCAGCTCTAATTATTTCTGTAGCTCATATAAGCAATTTTACAGCTATACCATCGATAGACTGAGAGAAATTGCATACAGCCTCAGTTACAGAAAATATAACTGACATGGAAATGAAATAATTAAAAAATATCACCGAAAAATAAACACATCATAAATGCTCGCGCGAGTTTATGATGTGTTTATTTGCGATTATTTTGCTGGTTACTAGCTGAAAGTTCTTGTTCTTCTCGTTTGTACTTCTACACCGACATAGCATCTCTCAGCGGGTGTTTTGCATCATCTTATTCATAGATATCCCTTACCATCTTAATTTCACTAGGTAGTGATTCTTGATTAATCCATGCACGCACCATGGCATTGAAGAGATCAGGCGCTTCCAGATTCCAGCCATGGTCAAGTCCTGGTGCGATGCAGCCCTTTGCATCAGGTAGGATTTCTGGAAGCATATGAACTGCCTGCAAAATGACTTTTGATTCCATCCCTCCTGCACAGATAAGCGTTGGAACATTAGCCTCCTCCAATGCTGATGAAACTTTGAATTTCACCACTTCTTTATAGATGGTGCGATAAGTCATCATCGACATTTTCATGAAGTTCTCAACGAAAGCCACCTGTTCGTCTGATGCGAGATGCAGATACTTCGCCTGTTTTTCAAGAGATTTTCGAGATCTTTTGGATACCGATATCAACCAAAGCTGTGGACCAAGGAGAAACCGATTAGGAATAGGTGAAGATGTGACTCCGCTTAAAATGGCACTATCCAAAAGATTTGCATGATGCTCGATGAGAAGCAGGCCGATATATGCTCCGAGGGATAATCCTACGATATGTGCCCGTCCGTTTGTGGCACGGGATTCGATGAGCTTCGCAATCTGATGGGCAGTATCCGCTAGAGAAATCCACTTAACATGAACACTTTCACCATGCCCTGGAAGATCCACATTAAGGCAGTGGAAATCAGGCAGCATAGATACCTGCCTCCACCACATCCAGCTGCTTGTTCCTACACCGTGTAGAAAGACAATGCTTGGTGCTCCAACCTTTCCGCTCTCTTCGACATACAGCTGCATAATGGCTCCTTTCGATCATGGATTTCTCCACGACAGTTTTTTGTACCACAGAGCACTTTTTCCAGAAGATTGAGAAATCTGTTCTCAAGTAATCGTTGATATTGCTTAAGTCAGGTTCCTTCAGCTAAAGATTATTCTTCATGCTTTCTTCGAACGAACAGATCCCACAGTGGAAGCGCTATAAACACCTGCAACCAGCACTCCTTAATTGATTTTCACTACCACATTCCCGACCTTGTGTCCTTTTTCAACATAGGAATGAGCTTCCTGAATCTCTTCAAGTTGATAAGTACGGTCGATGACAGCTTTTAGCTTCCCGGAAATATACCATTCTTTCAGCTGGTCCAGCTGCTCTTTTGTCTCCTTGGCAACATCCAGAGCACCAACGGTAATGTGCTTACCTTCCTTATAGGTCAACTTATCCAGCTGCTTCCTGCTTAGTTTTCCTACCGCATCAAAGACGATATCATATTGCATGTTCCTGTCCCAGAAGCCTGCATAAGTGTAGTCCAGGAATGTCTGCGCTCCAAGAGAGCGCACCAGTTTTTCATTTTTACCACTGCTTACCGCAGTGGTTACCAGGCCCATGTTTCTTGCAATCTGTACAGCTGCTGTCCCCACTGCACCAGATGCACCATAAATCAGGATGGAGTACCCATGGGTTGGATTCGCCTTGTTCAAAAAGTACAGCGCTGTAGTACCACCGAATAATAACGATACGGCCTCATCAAAGGAAGCGCTTTCAGGGATCCTTGCTATGGCAGTGGAATCTTTTACTGCGATGTATTCGGCATAACATCCAGCTTTAAAACCCGGGGAACAACCAAATACACGATCTCCGCTCTTAAAGGAGGTTACGTTATCCCCCACTTGCTCCACAATACCGGCGTATACATTTCCAAGTATGGGATTTTTAGGTTTGTTCCATCCAAGAACCACCCTCATGGCAATTTTGAGCGGTCCTTCAACATCCAGAGTTCTTGTCCGGACGTCGCCTGAATTGACAGCTGTTGATTGTATATTGACGAGAACCTCATCAGCTTTTGGAACTGGCTTAGGAACATCACTGATCTTGAGCACTTCCGGTGGACCATACCCTGTACAAAGTACAACTTTCACGTTAACCCCTCCAATTATTTATTAAAATACGAGAATACCTGCAGTCTTTCCGATTATATTATATGAAACATTAAAAACATTATATAAAGTTCCAGAATATCCAGTTATATTATGACGCTTTGGGGTCTGATCCTGATCGACAGCAAACTCCTGATATCATCCAGGACATCTTTATCTTTCACTTCTATCATCAACCATCTCCCCATGGCTGAATACCTGGTTTTGTCGTAGAGTTCTTTTACGTAAGCTGTAAAGTATTCTGCATCCACAGCTGTTCTCACCTCTTCTTCCTCTTTTGATCCTACAACCACAAGCGTTATGAAGTAACCCGCCATTGGATAAAGGGTACATAGAGACCTGCTGCCTTTCCTGTACTTTACATTCCATCCCGGCTGTGCAGAGCATTTGCTGTAGGTGATTTGAGGTTTGACCTGATATGCTTCCTCGATATAGGAAGTCAGTTCATCCCACAATGATTCTCCTTTCCCAAGATACTCCCTGATCTCTTCGCTAGAAGGGACATGGTCAGCATCATAGATCTCATTCCAACTCATAAAACACCCTCCATTCTTATGACATTAAATAGCAATAACATTATTAAAAAATT
>DATIRH010000119.1:0-2986 GCA_035469845.1 Proteiniclasticum sp.
TACTTGATCTCTGTCAGAAAAGTATTAATATCCTTGAACTGTCTATATACAGAGGCAAATCTGACATATGCCACCTCATCAACTTCCTTGAGGCGATCCATAACCATTTCACCAATTTCATCAGAGGTTATTTCAGATATCATACTATTGGATATGCTTCTTTCAATATCTGAAGCAATTTCTTCAATCTGAAATCTTGATACGGGCCTTTTTTGGCATGCTCTAATAAGACCAACGATAATTTTGTTCTTATCGAAGTTCTCTCGACTCTCATCTTTTTTAACAACTAAAATCGGGATATCTTCCACTTTTTCAAATGTAGTATATCTCTTGCCACAGGAGAGACATTCTCTTCTTCTCCTTATGGCGGAATTATCTTCAATTGCCCTTGAATCGATGACCTTACTCTCTGGGAAAGTGCAAAACGGGCATTTCATGGGCTACACCTCAATTATTTATTGTATCTGTTTCTCAAGAAAGCAGGAATTTCTAACTGATCGTCCGCTGCTGGTGTTTCTTTATTGGCTCCTGCAGTCTCCGCCTTAGATTCTTCCTTCACTTCAAGTTTCTTGTCTTCTTCTTTATTGTATACCTTGACTTCATCAAATCCTGTTGCTATAACTGTGATCTTGATTTCATCCTTAAGCTTTGGATCGATGACAGCTCCGAAGATGATATTCGCATCTGGATGCGCCGCATCCTTTACGACTTCAGCAGCTTCATTGATTTCAATCAGAGATAAATCATCTCCACCAGTTATGTTCAGAAGGATACCAGTTGCTCCATCGATTTTGGTTTCAAGAAGAGGTGATGAGATAGCTTGCTTAACAGCATCTACTGCCTTATTCTCACCCTTGCCGTAACCAACACCCATATGAGCCAGTCCCTTGTTGAGCATAATTGTTCTTACATCATTAAAGTCAAGATTAACAAGACCATTTTCAGTAATTAAGTCAGTGATACCTTGAACACCTTGTCTTAGTACATCATCGGCTTTGTTAAACGCTTCTTTGAATGTTGTTCTTTTATCAACAATCATAAGCAGTCTTTCATTTGGTATAGTAACTAATGAATCCACTTTCTCTTTCAGTTTCTGAATACCAATATCAGCATTCTTCATTCTGGTTTTACCTTCAAAATTGAAAGGTTTTGTAACGACACCTACTGTTAATATTCCCATGGATCTAGCGATGTCAGCGACTACAGGTGTAGCACCTGTTCCGGTTCCACCACCCATTCCAGCAGTGATGAATACCATATCAGCACCCTTAAGCGCTGCCATTATCTCTTCTTTTGATTCTTCTGCAGCCTTCTCTCCAATATCAGGATTGGCACCTGCACCTAGTCCTTTTGTCAATTTTTCACCGATCTGAATTTTATGAGTAGCATTGGACTGTAGAAGTGCCTGTTTATCTGTATTAATAGAGATAAAGTCTACATCTCCTAATCCTTCTGTTATCATTCTATTGACAGCGTTGTTACCTCCGCCACCACAACCTACTACCTTTATTTCTGCTGGGCCTTCAATTTGAAAATCAAAATCTAACACGATTTAATTCCCCCTTATTTTATTAATAATCTTATTTTTTAAATCTATGAACCACTCGCTGATTTTTTCGAAAATACTTTCTTCATCCAGATAATCTTCATCTGATTCATACCTGTTATTAGGATCCATCTCTTGTCGTGAACCAAACTGATTCTGGTATCTTCCTAAAAAATCTTCGTTGCTTGTGGCTTCTTGTCTATTATCATCAACACTTTCATTGTCATTTCTAACCATATCATCTATGGCACCTTTACAATGAATTGCAGTCAACAAATGATAGGCCAATCCTCCAGATTGGATATTAAACACACTATCATCCCTTATTATATCAGAAGTTACAAAATTTGTGGACTTATTCATGGTAGATTTATACAATTTATCGATATTTGTGAATCCACATAAACCACCACCATAAATCACAACTTTTTTGACGCTTTCGTCAGTTGCATATTTATCGCTGAATCTTTCTACAAATGACATGATTTCTTCTACTCTGGCTTTTATGATTTCTTCAATCAGATTGTATTTTTCTTCATCTAAAGTTAACTGGTCATTCGCATAACCTTTCTTAACCTCTTCCGCTTCAAGAAGAGAAGTCTTCATAACAATAGCGATATCTCTTGTTATACTCTTTCCTCCCAGATTAATGACATCTGAATCCACGAGTCTATTGTCTTTGAAAAGAGTTGCTCTGGTCATGTTTGCACCAGTATCAATCAAGATAGCTCCATCTAGAAGATCTTTTCTTGAAAGCAACAGACTTGAAGCGGCGACGCTTCCCAGTCCAGTACCTGCAACTTTAAGCTTGGCATTAGCCATAGCATCATAAATCGATTCTACATATTCTCTTTTCGCTGTAACCAGCTGCGCTTTAATATCCAGGTGTCTTCCCTTCACTCCCAATGGATCCTTATACGCTGTATCATCAACATAATATTTGTTTACGATAATATCAACAATTTCTTCATTCTGTTCTAACGATACCAGCTGAGCTCCATCAAGGGCTTTGTCAATCTCATACTGTGTAACCTCATCACTTAAAACAGTTGCATGACCCTGAGTATCTATCAGCTTAACATATTCCGGTTGAATGCATACAAATGCGGTTTTAATATTCCTCGAAATTTTCACTTCGAGTTTACTCATTACTTTTTTGATTGCACTGCTTAAAGCCTTGATGTCTGTAATGCCGTTTTTATCTGTTCCCTGGGATTCAACAACGGATCCATACATAAGTGTATTGTCCTGCAATGATGATGCAGAAGCCTTAATGTACTGTGTACCGATGTCCAGCCCAATTATAAAGTTGTCTGTTTGCAATGTAGCATACCTCCTAAAAAAATATATAATCTAATTATACATTCTATTCTTCAATAATTAAAACAAAAATCAATATTTAATATTAATTTCACATAATTCATTCAATTCTGTAATTTT
>DATIRH010000120.1:0-1663 GCA_035469845.1 Proteiniclasticum sp.
GGGCGTCCATGCTGCAGGTAAGGGAAGACTGTCCAATGAGCTTCTTATCGCCCTGGACCCACGTTACACGAAGTTCTACGCAACTCACTCTCCAACGGAGACTGAACGGAGAAAGCCGTTTCTCTGGCAGTATTTCTTAAACACACCAAGTAATACAGCAATCACCATCTTTTACAGAAGCTGGTACTCTCTTTACATCGCCATGAAAAACGGGACGGTGAAAAATGAGCGGTATAACGGTAACAAGGTTTTACTGGAAGAGATCAGAAGCTTTGAAGAGACCATGAAAGATAATGGAACTGAACTGCTTAAATTCTATGTGGAAGTGGATAAAGAGCTTCAAAAAGAACAGATCATGAAAATGTATGACAATCCTAGAACCATGTGGAAAGCTCAGGAATATGATCGTGATAACGACGATGACTACAAAAAAGAAATGGAAGAAATTGTAAAAGAAAATGAAAAGTCATGGATCATACTTAAGTACGAAAATCGTTACAAGTCCGTAAATGAACTGCTTAAAATTGTGGTAGAAAGATTAGAACAAAGAGTAAAGGCGGAAAAGAAAAAAGCGGAAGGAGACAAACCGGCCAACGACGGATTCTTCAGCGGGAAATTTCCGAATATCCTTGAAAAGTATGAGGGTAAAGACGAAATAGACAAGGATGAATACTACGAGCGCCTCATCAAGCTTCAAAAGGAAATGCGTGATGTCCAGTACACGCTATATGAGAAGAAGATACCGCTGATCATTGTCTATGAAGGATGGGATGCTGCAGGCAAAGGTGGAAACATCAAAAGGGTCGTACAGCATCTGGATCCGACGGGGTATGAAATCCATACTACGGCAGCTCCATCCGATATCGAATTCAAACACCATTATCTCTGGCGTTTCTGGCGTGACATACCTAAAACCGGACATATAAGCATCAACGACCGTTCATGGTATGGAAGGCTTATGGTGGAAAGGGTAGAAGGTTTTGCATCCAATAAGGATGTTAAAAGAGCCTACGACGAGATTAATGCATTTGAAAAATCACTCACCAATTTCGGCGCGATCGTCATAAAATTCTTTATTCACATCTCTAAGGAAGAACAGCTGGAGAGATTTGAATCCAGACAGGAAGATGAAGACAAGGTCTGGAAAATCACTGATGAAGATTGGCGAAATCGTGAAAAATGGGATCTTTACCAGGAAGCAATCAATGATATGCTGGATAAAACTTCAACAGAAATGGCTCCTTGGTATGTGATCAACGGCAACAGCAAAAAATATGCGAGAATCAAAGCATTAGAGACCATTCTTGATACTTGTTACAGAACTTTTCTTGATAAGTAGTTAACAAACAAACAGTCAATGTTATGGTATATTTTTCATCAAAAAGATAATATATCAACTTTATTCTATAAAAAAGACATTTGGAAACCTTTTCAGGTGTCTTTTTTTCATAATGATTTCTTTGATTCAGTAATAGATTCGTAGGACTATTTGAAAAAATTTATGAATCTGAGAAATGTAAAATGGAATTTCAGATTTGTATTGATATTGTTTTCATAATAAGACTATAATAAAACATGTAATTTTTAGGGTTGTATGAATCTTAGCATAATGGTAATAGTTAATCTAAGAATTAACAATCCCTAAACTTAAAAAAGGGGGATA
>DATIRH010000121.1:0-3232 GCA_035469845.1 Proteiniclasticum sp.
AGTATCCTATCCTGATCTTGAGGGATGCATTACTTACGGTGAAAGTGAAGAGAAAGCTTTATTCAATGCAAAAGAAGCATTAGAAGGGTATCTACTTACACTGGAGATAGAGAATGTTGAAATTCCAGAAGCTTCTAAAATTAAAGATATAGATTTGTCAGTGGGCGAAACAATAGTATTAATTGATGTATGGATGGCTTTGGTGAGAGATCAGGAAGCCAATCGATCAATAAAAAAAACACTGACTATTCCTAAGTGGTTGAACGATATTTCAGAAAAGAACAAAATCAACTTCTCACATGTTTTGCAGGCTGCTTTAAAGAAGCAACTTGGAATCAGAGAATAGGCAAAAGACTATCTGAATAGATTTTCCCTTATAGTTTTTTTGGTATATTAGCTCATAGGAGGTGCAGAATGTCAAAGAACAAAATGATTGAAGTCGAAAATGTTAATATTCCAGACCGTACCAGTTACGTTAACGCGGAGAAGTATGAGGCTATGCGTGATGTCTTGCTTAAAGTCTTGCCAAGGAAGCCACCTGGACTTACGCAGGCTGAATTGAGTACTGCTGTGCTTCCACATTTACCTCAGAATTTCTGGCCTGATGGCGAGAAGTCCATGTGGTGGGTAAAGACAGTTCAATTGGATCTCGAAGCAAAGGGGGTTGTCCTCCGAAGTAAAGAGGGGAGACCCACCCGATGGTACCGTTCTTAAGTAGCTGAGCCATGTGACTGGAGATGATGTGAACGCATTGTCAAGAAAACTCGGTAAGGGCTGGCTCGGATTTGCAATGAGTCATATGATTAGTCGTGCTTATTTGATAGGTGCTTGAAAAGAAAAATAGCATATATATATCTTTCAGAGGCCTTCATAGATCGGGGAAATTTCTACTACTAGCATTTCAGGGAAAACAAATACCACCTTTTGATAAAATAGATTCTATCAAAAGGTGGTATTTGTTTTGGTGGAGACGATGGGACTCGAACCCACGACTTCCACACTGCCAGTGTGGCACTCTCCCAGCTGAGCTACGCCCCCATACAAATAGTATTATATAACAACAGGTAGTAAATTACTATAGGCTATTAAAAGAAGGATGGGTTGAGCTCTAGACTCGAAAATAGATTGGAACAGCACATGAAGCTGAAAACCGAAGTGAAGCATTGCATATTAACGGATTCTTTGCTAGAATTAAATACAATATATAGATAGACGAAGAAGAGAAGAGTACAGAATGGAATCTTTAAAAGAGAGCCTACGACTGGTGAAAGTGAGGCAGGAAAGAAATTCTGGAAGATGGCCTTGGAGTCTTGCATCTGAGTAGTTAAGGATGCACGGTTGTCACCGATACATGACCTAAGGTGGTTTTAATCACCTGTTGAGGCATCTCTTGCTGCGAGGCAGATGCGAACTAGAGTGGTAACACGTTAATGCGTCTCTATGGCTTACAGCCATAGAGACTTTTATATTTAGGAGGGAATAATTAATGAGTAAAACATACTACATCACAACCCCGATTTACTATCCATCTGCAAATCTTCATATAGGGAATACCTACACTACCGTGGCGGCGGACGCCCTCGCCAGATACAAGAGAAAAGACGGATATGACGTAATGTTCCTCACTGGCAGTGACGAGCATGGACAGAAGATCCAAAGACTTGCCGAAGAAAAGAACGTTACACCAAAAGCCTATGTGGACCATATCGTAGACGGAATCAAGGATCTTTGGAAACTCATGGACATCAGCTACGATAAATTCATCAGGACAACCGATGACTACCATATAAAAGCCGTTCAGGATATCTTCAAGAAGCTTTATGATCAGGGAGATATTTACAAGAGTGTCTATGAAGGATGGTACTGCACACCAGATGAATCCTTCTGGACAGATTCACAGCTGAAAGACGGGAATTGTCCTGACTGCGGAAGACCTGTGGAAAAGGCCAAGGAAGAAGCGTACTTCTTCAAGATGAGCAAATATGCCGACAGACTGATCAAGCACATAGAGGACAATCCTCATTTCATACAACCAGAATCCAGGAAAAATGAAATGCTCAACAACTTCTTACTGCCAGGACTTACGGACCTCTGCGTTTCAAGAACGAGCTTTGACTGGGGTATTCCAGTGACTTTCGATGAAGGTCATGTGGTCTATGTATGGATCGATGCACTTTCAAACTATATCACCGCTTTAGGCTACGGGACTGAGGACAACGATTTTTTCAAGACGTACTGGCCTGCTGATGTGCATCTCATCGGGAAGGATATCTTAAGATTCCATACCATTTACTGGCCTATCATGCTGATGGCGCTGGAAGTGGAGCTGCCAAAGCAGGTCTTTGGACACGGATGGCTTCTGGTGGATGGAGGCAAAATGTCCAAGTCCAAGGGAAATGTGGTGGACCCAGTGGTCCTTGTAGATCATTTCGGTGTGGATGCTGTGAGATACTTCCTGCTTCGTGAAATACCATTTGGCAGTGACGGACTCTTCAACAATGAGACCTTCATCAAGAAGATTAATTCAGATCTGGCAAATGACCTAGGAAACCTTCTTTCACGTTCCGTCTCCATGGTAGACAAGTACTTCGAAGGCGTTATTCCTGAAAAGAATATACAAGGTGAATTTGATGAAGAGCTCATCGCTTTGTGCGAGAAGACACCAGAGCTTGTGTCAGATGCCATTGATGGACTTAAGATTCCAGAAGCGCTCAGTCATATCTGGACACTGATTGGCCGTTCAAACAAGTATATAGATGAAACAACTCCTTGGATCCTTGCCAGAGACGAAGAACTTAAAGGAAGACTCGGTGGGGTACTCTACAATCTCATCGAAGTGCTAAGAATCGTGTCCGCTCTTGTAGAACCCTTCCTGCCTACAACGGCAGAGAAGATCAGAGAGCAGATCAGTGCGGAAGATATTTCATTTGAGAGCTTGAAGAATTTTGGTATCACAAAATCAGGCGTAAAGGTGAATAAGGGAGAAATCATCTTCCCAAGAATAGATGTGGAGAAAAAGCTTGAAGAGCTGGCTGCTCTGCAGGAAACAGTGAAGCCGAAGAAAGACATCAAACCGCTTAAAGAAGAAATCAGTATCGAAGATTTCTCAAAGCTGGATTTCAGAGTAGTTAAAGTACTTGAATGCGAGCCTATGAAAGGTGCGAAGAAGCTTCTTAAACTGAAGGTGGATCTCGGTAATGAAATCCGTCAGGTTATTTCAGGCATCGCAGAG